>CAIVHJ010000110.1 GCA_903905665.1 uncultured Phycisphaerales bacterium | reverse complement strand
GGTGATTCAGAGAGGCGGCTGCCCGGTGAGACGATTCTTGTGCTTAAAAGGACCCTATCGACATGAATGACTGAACTTGTAGTGGTTATTCAGAGGACTCTATAGTCAATACGGCGCGGCCTGATGACAATTTCTTCTCGATGAGCCGTGGCGATCAGGCCACCATCATGCTCCATGAATTGTCGCATATCTATATTGGTACGCGAGACATATTCTATTATCAGGGTCAGACGTCATCGTGGGGTCTTTCCAACTACGGTCGTTGGACTCTCATGAATGCGGATACATACGCGCATTTTCTCAGCGAATGGATGGAGCCTTGGATGCTGACCGATTGGTTCGATCCAGAGAAGGTGACCGATTGGTGATGCGTTTGTTGGCGATGCCGCCCCTTGCGACGAATCGCTGGTGTCACGAATCGGCATAACGAATCGGAACCGGGCATTCCGGTTACGTGGTCGCCACAGCGGGAGTCATTTTCGGCATCACGGGGCCCTGGGGCGTCTGGGCCGATTCCACTTCCCGCAACAGATCGCTGGGTTCCTCGCCAAACCGCACCAGCCTCGCCGAATTGAAGCACACAATCGCGCTGGATATCAAGTGCAAGACCAACGCCAAAACCAGCGGAATATCTTTGACATTGACGAGAATTTCGGCGCCCATAATGTAAATGGCCCCGAAAATCAGATTTTGCCAGACGATTTTCATCGTTGCTCGCGAGAGTTTGATCAGAAACGGCAACCGGCTCAAGTCGTTGTTCATCAGCGCGATATTGGCGGAATGAATCGCCACGTCGCTCCCTACGGCGCCCATCGCGATCCCCAAATCACCCGCCGCCAATGCCGGTGCGTCGTTTACCCCGTCTCCGACCACGGCCACTTTGTGACCTTTTTGCTTCAACTCCGCCACCAGATGCAGTTTTTCCGCAGGAAGCACTTCGGCATATACCGACGTGCATCCCATCTCCTGCGCGACGCGCTGAGCCACCGCACGTCGATCCCCCGTGACCATCGTCAGATTTTTCAATCCGAGCTTCTGCAATTCCTCGAGCGCCGTTCGGGCTTCCGGCCGGGTTCGATCTTCCAGACCGACCCATCCAATGCACTGCTTGTTTCGAACCACGTACAACATGCTGAGTCCTTCGGATTCCTGATAGTCGGGGTGATCGAGCAGGCTCATGTCAGCCCCCTGCTCTCGAAGCCACTTGGCACGACCGACCAGGATGTCCTGTCCCCTCACGCGTCCTCGCACGCCCATCCCCGGCGTCTCGTAAAAATTCTCGACGTCATCAATCGTGAGTTTGGCTTTTCGGGCCACCTTCACCACCGCCTTCGCCACCGGGTGACGACTCGCGTTTTCGACGGCGGCTGCCACCCGCAACAATTCCGCACCATCCACGTGCGGCGCCGGTTTCATCTGCGTGACGGATAGTTCACCCGTCGTCAGCGTCCCGGTCTTATCCAGAATCATGGCGGTGAGATTCCGGGCGTGTTCCAGACTCGTCATGTTCTTGATCAATATCCCCAACCTAGCGGCGCACGAAAGTGCAGCCACCATCGCCGTCGGCGTCGCCAGAATCAACGCGCACGGACAAGCCACCACCAACATCTTGATGGCCGTCTCAATTCCAGCGCCTGTCTTGCTGAAATACACCACGATAAATGCCAACATCAGAATCGTCGGCGTGTACCATCCGGCGTACTGGTCGATCAATTTCATCAGGGGAAGCTTGGTTTGCTCGGCATTGATGATCAGGTCCTGCACCCGGCCCAGCGTCGTGTCGTGACCGGATTTGGTCACTTCAATCTCAAGCAAGCCCGTCATGTTCGACGTTCCGCCGAATACCTCATCCCCGTCTTCCTTGTCCACCGGAAGCGATTCACCGGTGATGTTGGCTTGATTAATCGTGGATTGACCGGAGATGATTCGCCCATCGGCGGGAATGTTATCACCGGGCCGCACGCGAATTCGGTCTCCGGGAACCAGTATCTTGGCGGCCACTTCGACTTCTTCCGCATCGGTGATCTTGTACGCTTTTTCCGGTGTCAGGCGGACCAGTCCTTCGATGGCGGCCCGTGCCCCTTGGGCGCTGCGCGATTCGATCAACTCGACGATAATCATGAAAAACGCAATCAGCGCCGCTTCCGGATATTCTCCAATGGCCAGCGCAGCCAGAATCGCCATCGCTACCAGCTCATCCATGTGCATTACACCGCTCCACAAATTACGGAGCGCATGCCAGATCAACGGGGCGCCCAGAAGAAGGGCCGCGATCAGCGCCATCGCATCACTGTGAAAGTTGGTCAATCCGCCCGTCGTGCGAACGACCTGTTCCTGAAACAACCACGGAGCCAGATACGATAGAAACAGCAGTACCGATCCGAGCAGCAGCGCCGCAATAAACATCACTGAAGAAAAAGTCTGTTTCTGGACGGACCAACTTACATGCGAATGTGTATGTGCCATGAACATCTCCTCAATCCGAGCGCCCATCGGGGCCCGAATTCCGTTGTTTTTCGATCTCAAGTTTCTCTCACGCATCGACTGACATCGTGATCGTAAGTTTCTTATTTAGCTCCGATCAATTCAAATATAGTTTCACTTAAGTCAGACTTCGCCCGCAGTACATGCGGAAATCCCGCTTGTTCAATAAGTCGTTTCGTTTACTACGATTAAATCCACCATGGGGTTCGTTTTTTCGGGATTGTAGGTTCCGGTTTCAGTACGTTTTTGATGGGGGTGGACCGGCGTCATTGACGGTCTGTCGGTAAAGGTTATACTTAACCACAAGCCTTTACGGGCAAGGACTTAAGGACTGTTTCGCGGTTTACGACTTCCAGAGTGAATGACCCTGTTCATCATTGTTTTGGAGAGGCGAACATGAAATCTTCTTGTCGAAATAATGTCCACGTTCATTGGTTGCTACTCCTTATCCTGCCGGTGGTTGCGATCGGTTTTTCTCGAGTGCCATTGGCTTGGGGTCAGGAAGATAAGGATGTCGCCAAGGAGGAGCCGCCATCCAAGAAGACTTCAGCCGAAAAAGAGAAAGGAGCGGTTTCCGACAAGGAAGAATCCAAAGCAGGGGCGCTCCAGTCGGATCGGGCTGGGGAGGGCGAAAAACTTGATGTCAAAATTGGCACCGAGGCAAACCGCGATTTGTTCGCCAATTTTATGCACAACGCCGTGATCGGCAAGTTTGATCGCGCCGACAACTACGCCAAGGCGCTGCTGGCCCGCAATCCCGATCCACTCGAAATCATGGCGTACTCCGATGAACAGACCAACAGCCTCAAGACCCTGATGCTGCTGATCGAGAACGTTCAGATCAGCGATTCCGCTCAAAAGGTAATCGCCTTGATTCATCAGGGTGAATTGCTCGTTCGGAAAGACCCCGAACGTATTAAACTCAACATCGACAAATTAGGGGGTGATCCGCAGACGGAATTCAATGCAATTAACCGTCTTCGGGAATCCGGGGAATACGCCGTTCCGTGGTTGGTCAGCACCCTTCAGGACAAAACCAGGGAAAAACTGCATCAGCGGATTATCCGCATGTTACCCCGAATGGGGAAAGAGGCGGTCAATCCGCTGGTGATCTCGCTCAAGATGAACGATGACGATACCAAGCAGTTCGTTATTCGGGCACTGGGTGAAATCGGGTATCCGCAGGCGGTTCCGTATTTGTTGGCGGTGTGCCAGGACCCCAGGATTTCTCCTGAACTTCGCAAGACCGTTGATGCGGCATTGAATCAACTGGGTGTCCAGGCATCGGGTGAAGCAATCCCCGATGCCGGTGATGCTTATGTGGACTTGGCGCGACAGTATTACGAAGATCAGGGTTCGGTCAAAGCCGATCCGAGATTTGACTTCGCCAACGTGTGGTACTGGCAGGACGGACGCCTCGATCGGACCGAAGTTCCTCGAATCATCTTCGACGAGATCATGGCCATGCGATGCTGCGAAGAATCTTTGAAGCTCAAGGCGAATAACGATCCGGCCATCGCCTATTGGTTGGCTGCCGATATCCGCCGTGAATCACAACTGGGTATGGATGTGGAATCGACCGAGCAGGATCGGTCTGCCGTCGTTGATCCCACCAAGATCGAGAACTTCCCGCGCAGCACCTATTTCGCGCGAACCGCCGGTTCCAAATTCGACCAGATGGTTCTGGGTTTGGCGATCAAGTATCGCGAGCCTCCCGTGGCGCTCGGTGCGGTCGCAACACTGCGGTTGATCGCCGGAGCCGACAATCTTGTGGGAACCGAGGACGACAAGCAGCCGTTGACCGAAGCGCTGACTTTTCCCGATTTGGTGGTGCGAATCAAAGCCGCCCTGACGTTGGCGCACGCCCTTCCTCGGGAACCTTTCAAAGGATCGGATCGGGTGGTTCCGATTCTGGCCGAGACGTTGGCCCAAACGGGTGGGCGGTTCGTCCTTGTGATTGAACCCGACGAAGCCAACCTCAATCGCGTGATGGGGGCCCTGCGAAATGAGCATACGACAGTCATCGGTGAAGCTCAGGTGTTGTCGGGGATGGAGCGAGCGCGGCGTGAGTTGCCGTCGGTTTCGGCTGTGTTTCTAGCCACCGATGTGTCGAATCCGACCTTGGTGGAAGCGATTAACGCCTTGCGAAGCAACCACGTTTTTGAATTGGCACCAATTGTGTTGCTGACGAAAAAGGCGCAGGCGGATCAGGCTGCCGATCTGGACGTGATGGATGAGGGTATTGTCACCGTACCGTCCAATGGCGATCCCAATCAACTTACGGACGCATGGAACACCTGTGCCAAATCAGTCGGACAGACGGCGCTGGGCCAAGATCAGGCTTTAACGCTCGCGCTGGATGCTGTCGATGCGCTTCACAAAATTGCGTTTTCCCATTCGAAGGTGTACGACTTCAGCCAGGCGGAAACGGCCTTGATTCGGGTTCTTGACCGACCAGAGGAAGTTCTGCAAGTGGCTGCTGTCAATGTGCTGGCGCTTTCCGGCAGCAGTTCGGCGCAACAGGCGGTTGCCCGTGTCGCTTTAAACGAACGCAACACCGAATCGTTGCGACTGGTCGCTTTCAACGCGTTGGCGGAATCGGCCAAAATGAGTGGACGGATGCTCACCGAAGATCTGACGAATCAGTTGATCAAAATCGCATTGGACGAACCCAATTTGACGATTCGTAGCGCCGCTTCACAAGCACTGGGAGCTTTGAACCTGCCCAGCAATAAATCCGGCCAAGTCATCGACAAGTATTATCGTGGATAGTCCGTCGAAATTCGAGCGTGATACGAAGAAGAATTCGAGACCTCCGGTTTTCCGGAGGTCTTTTCTTTGGCTGAATTGCGGTGAAAAATTATCGCCGACCCATAAAAAACCAAGCCTGGGCAGCCTGTAAAAAGCCAACCCAAGCCTGGGAGGGAGAGAGAGAAACGTAGATTAAAACACTCTCATCAAATCTGCAAGTACCAAGTCTGCACCACAATCTATATTTTTATGCCTCTACATATAGTATACCCCGCGGATCCATCCACGACGGCACAAAAGAGCAAATTTTCCCGAAGTCTGTGGTGCAGAATGAGTTTGGCTTAATTGGGCTGGCGGATTTGGCGGCTGATGGATTCGGAAGTCCGACGTGTGGCTCCCTGGTTGCGTCGGACGACCTCCTGAGCACGTCGCCCGATTTCAATTCGGCGATTCCGATTGGCGAGCAAGACATTGAGCTCCGTGTCCAGCGAATGACTCGTGTCGAGAACGATAGCCGCTTCAGCACGAACGAGCTGGGCAACGGGGTCGGAGAAATTTTCATGGTAGGGTCCGATGATCATAGTCTTGCCCAACGCCGCCACCTCCATCGGGTCCGATCCGCCCGTGCGAACCAATGTTCTCCCCACAATGATCACGTCCGCCAGACGATAAAGTTTTCTCAATTCACCCATCGTGTCGCCCAGAAAAACCGCCCGGCCGGAAGTGTTGGTCGGAGGAATTGATCCATCAGGCAATGCCGAGCGCCGCAATACGGGCCGGCCGAACCGTTCGATCAGTCGAGCGACCTCGGCAAATCGCTCAGGTTTGCGCGGAACAATCGCGAGCTGAGTATCTCTCCATTCGATGGGGAGTTTGTCCCATACTTGCAGGATGATTTCTTCTTCACCCGGACCGCTGCTTCCCAGTACGACAAGTGGGCGATTTTTTTTGATGCCCATGGCTTCTGCCAGCGTTTCTTCGCCGGTGATATGATCCGTGATCTGAGCGGTGTCCCACTTCATTGACCCGGTCACTTCCACGCGATTCGCAGATACCCCCGCCTGAACGAAACGATCGGCGATTTCTTCGGTTTGGGCACCCACCCAGTCAATCGCGGCGAACATGGGACGCACTACCTTGCCGATCCGATGAAAGCGGTGGGCACTGCGCGCAGTGAAACGTCCATTCACCACGCATATCCTGATCTCTCGTTGATGGGCCATCATGGTGAGGTTGTACCAGACTTCGAGTTCCATCAGCACAATCATGGCAGGTCGAATCCGGTTCAGCACGCGATGCACTATCCAACTGAAATCCAGCGGATAGCGAAAAACACACAGATCAGGATAGAGTTCTTTGGCGCGGGCGAATCCGGTATCCGTGGTGGATGAAATGACCAGATCCACTTCGGTAAGATTTTGGCGAAGGTCCGCCATGAGGGTTCGAGTGGCGTTGACTTCACCCAGCGACACGGCGTGAATCCAGAGACATGGTTTATCGCCGGAGCGTAGCGGAACATTTCCAAATCGTTCCCGCCAGCCGGTACGGTTCTTTTTCTGCACTATCATTTGATACAACAGAAATGGCAGACAACCCAGCGCCGCGAAGAAGTAACAGATATTGGCGATCCAGCACATGGAAGGATGGTAATCAGGAACCGTTGAAAAATCCACACTATTGATCCGAAGATCCGTGACTATCCAAATGACACCGATATTACTATAGAGCCTTCTGAATAACCTTGACAGGCATGGTAGATTGTGGGGAGTGTTGGATCAAGGCAATCTTTTGAGCAAGGAGGCGAGCGATGGAACGACGACTGGCAGAACGAAGTTTTGTCGATGAGATGACCTGTGACCTCGGGGGACG
>CAIVHJ010000109.1 GCA_903905665.1 uncultured Phycisphaerales bacterium | reverse complement strand
CCGCCGGATCGAACAAATGACTCAACTCAATTCCCAGCAGCACCAGCATCGGCGGAATCACCGGCAAAAGGTATCGTTGCTCCTTGCCGGTTGAGGCCGTGAAAAACAAAAACAAAGCCACAACCCAAATGAGCACAAACCACATCCCCTCGCGATTTACCCCTGCTTCTCTGCGGAATCCGCGAACCAGCGACTGCGGAATGGATAACGAATATGGCAACGTGTACAACAACAGGACTGGAAGATAGAAGAAATAATACTTCAAACCCTTTTGAAACTCGACGTTCGGCAGGTCACCCGTGAAGCGATCCCAGAATTCCACCCGCCACTTGAGCAGTGCAGTCGGTTCCGTGAAATATACCGCCGAGGCCCACGGCACCCACGGCAGAAGAAACAACAGCAATCCCACCAAATGCCACCGGTTCGCAAAAATACCCCATCGCCATCGAATCAGAACATACAGCAGCGCAGGTAATCCCACGCACACCAGCGGCATCGGCATTTTGTACAGCATGGCGCAACCTGCTGCCAGGTACCCGATCATCCACAGCGAGACTTGCTTCCATCCGGGGGATTCCAGCACCGATCCCACGAACAACGTGGCCAGCGAAATTGTCATCAGCGTCGTTACGCCGAGATCGCTGGCCCCGCGATGGGACCAGTACAATATCATGACACTGGACGCGGCAGCAAAACCGGCAAATACAGCCGAACGATCCCCTGCAATCCGTCGCGTGAACCAGAAAATAGTGATGACCAGCAAGACCCCGAACACGGCATTGGGCAACCGCGCGACGACCTTGTCGATGTCTCGTCCCAGCAATTTACTGACGGACATCACCACCCAATAGGCGCCCGGTGATTTTTGAAATCGCTTTTCGCCGCTGAAGACGGGAATAATCCAGTTTCCAGATTCTTCCATTTCGCGCGCCGTCTGGGCCACCCAGCCGTCCGTGGGCTCAAATTCCGCACCACCCTGCAAATCATAAAACCCCACCACGATGCTCCATCCCACCAGCGCCGCAAACCACCCCCAGACCCAGTGACCTCCGATGATTGCGGAATTCGGATTGCGGAATTCGGATTGTGGAGCATCAATGCTACGGGGTGGAGATTGATCTGCAGCAGGCGCCAGAGAATCGGTTTGAAGTTCATCCGAGGAGTTGAAATGCGGGGATTCTGTGTCGTGCATCGGGTATTGTTCCTTATGGCGGCGGCTCGGACGGCGGGGCAGCCGTCGCAGGTCGCTCGATAGAAAATTCGTCAATCATCCGGTCGTCCATTCCGATTTGTCGGACTTTCAATTCATTACCGGTCACATCGACGATCGTAAAACTGCGTTGCGTATTGTCCTGTTTGTACATCCAGTCAACGGGTTCGGTGGAAATGGCGTACAGGTCTGAACCGCCGGCAGCTGTCACGACGTACACCGTCCCGTTTCCGGCTGAAACGTGCGCCGAATCGCGAGTGACGACCTGCTCCTGACGCAGTGGGTAAGTTCTTTGATACATGTGATCATGACCGTTCAGGACCAGATCGACCTGATACCGGTCAAAAATCGGGACCAGCAAAGTCCGAATTTTTCCGGACGGCGGATATTTGCCGTGGGCGTAGGCGGGATGGTGAAAGAACACGACCTTCCACCGATTTCCCGCATCCGCCAAAACTTTCTCAAGCCAGGGCGCAACCACGTCCCGCAACGTCTCATACGAACGATTGCTGTTGATCCCCACAAACCGTACATCGCCAAAATCAAACCAATAATGTTCTTCGGGAACGCTGCCTGTCGGCCCGTTTCTCGGCAAGACAAATGCAGCCCACATCGGCGCGCCGAGCGTGTCGTCATAATCATGATTTCCCGCCACAGGATAAAACGCAGACCGCCGAAGCAACTCGCGGTAAGGATCGTAAAACCTGCGAACGTATTCCGACGCCGCACCCGAAGGATAAACCAAATCCCCCGTGTGGATGATCAGCGGCACGGGGTACTTCTCCATGACTTTCGCCAACGCATACTGGGCTTCGTTGGCTTCTCCACTGTCTCCGAAGGCCATGAAGGAAAATGGCGTGCCGGGTTCCGGTGCGGTTTGAACCTGACCGGTGGCGATGGATTCGTTCGAGGAGTTTTTTGTTCTCCGCACCGCGTAATCATACTGCGTAGCCGGTTGAAGTCCGTCAATGGAACACTCGTAGCGCCCACGGATCGGTTTCGCTTCGAATGCCTGCGTATATGAACCATCTGATTTCTTGACTTCGAGGGTCAGGATTTCATCGGTGGGGCCCTGACCCACCAGCGTGAAACCGTGTGGTTCCAGCATCTGGATCATCGGACCCGCTGCGATGGGTCCGAATGAAACCGGCGATTCCGACGCACCGGGACTCTCCGGCTCTCGAATGGATGTTGCGGTGGTTCGAGGCAAAACCTGAACCGTCAGCGGAACGAGTTGTTTGTGTTTCGATCGTCCATGGACGATCACACGATCCCCCGGAACAATATCGCCGAGTTGGATTTTTTGATGTTCCCGCTGGATGAGGCAATCCGTCGGAATGTGACTCAATATCTCGACGCGGTGATGATTGGTCGGACTCACAAACTCGATCGAGGCGGACCCGTGTACAGCATCTATCCAGGTGACGGTTCCTTCGATCGTATAGCGCCCCGTCACCAGCGATCCCAACGGCGTCGTGACCATCAGTACCGCTACCGTAAGCATCACGACCACCAACCCGATTCCGATGATTTTTGATCTTGTTTTCATCAGCGCAACGTCCTCACGCCGGCCCCTGTGTCCAAACGATCGGCGCACGGGGAATCTTACCATTTTTTGAATGCGAAAAACACCGTCGCCGGGCGAAAAGGGTTATGGGTTCAAACTTCGCGAGGATTGAAGCATGCCTGTGTGTTGTTCGGTGACCGGCGGTTCGTTCATATACGAGAGGATCCTCCGGTGCTCGACGGGGGTTGCGATTACGGCAGGAGAGAATCATTGGAGGATTCGACGGAGGTTTCGTCGAAGTGATCTTCCACGGCGGACGTACCGAATTGTAGAAAATCACCCACGACACGATTGAAAACATCCGTTTGATCAATCATCACTTCATGCCCGGAATTCGACACCATAACCAGTCTGGAATCCGGTGTGTGCATGCGAATATAGAGGCCGTCTTCGGTGGGGTGGATGGCATCTTCTTCGCCCCAGATCAGCAGCAATGGTGCCCGAAGTTCCGAAAGCCGATGACGACAGGTATGATAAAAAATGCTGCGCAGCGCCCGGGCCGAAGCCTGCCCTTCGGGAGCATACTGCCCTGAGGCGGCTCGAAGAGCCATCTGATAATGAAACAACCGCTGCGTCAGTTCGGACTCATGCTTGAACATCATGGGGTATATTTCCATCCAGTGTTCTTGCATGTAGTTCCTCACCAGCCATTCATTCCACAACAATTTGATTCCCAGATCCATGATGGAGGATGGCGGCGGCCAAGCTCCCGTGGAACCCATCATGACGAGTTTGTCCACCCGATCCGGATAATCCAGGGCCAGCAACAACCCCAGATGACCGCCCATCGACCCGCCGATCAGACTGGCACGCTCCATTTTCATGGCATCCATGAAGGCCAAAATCCGGTCACCGATCCACGATAACTCATAGTCGGCATCGGGCTTGTCCGATTTTCCGAAACCCGGCAGATCAACCGCCACGACGTGAAAATGCTCCGCCAGCGCCGGAACATTTCGCTGCCAAAAATCGATCGAAGTCCCCAACCCCGGAAGGATCAGAACATTCGGCCCCTCCCCGAATTCCTGATAGCACATCCGCAAACCGTCCACGGTGATGTATTTTTCGCCCAGCGTATAGTGATAACTCTGCAAAAACGCATCGTCCCGGTAGCGAAGCATACGCAGGTCGCCGCATCCTCCGATCAAGACGACGAAACACAGCCACGTTCCCGCAAAAATCCCCCAGCGTTGGAATTTCACGGTCAACGAACCGTGTTTTGCAGTCCGTGCGATGTCCCAAAAAGAGCTCAAGTAAACCACTCCATCGTAAAGAAGAACTTGTGAAACGGGATATACATTACGATAACGCATCGAGGATCGTTTGAGAAGGCGTCACACAGGCGAATCCGAAAGCCAGATTCATCAGGCTGGCCTCATGCATTTCTTCTTCGACGGTTCCGGTTCCATCCGCCAAAAAGAAAACGCGGTAGTCCCGAAAGTAGGCGTCCCTCGCCGTGGATTCGCAGCAAAGATTCGTCATCACGCCGGAAATCACGATGTCCTCGATTTTCAGGCATCGCAAAACGGTTTCGAGGTCGGTGTTATAAAAGGCGGAATACCGATGCTTGAGAACGATCTTCTCGTCGGGAAGCGGTTTGAGATCCGGGTGAATCTCGCTTTCTGGGCTGCCTTCAAGACACATTCCCTCCCACCACCACTCCATGATTCCCGCGTCGAGTTTATTCGGGTGATGAACGTGCCGCGTGAAAATCACCGGTCGTCCCGCTCGTCGAAAAGCCCGAACAAGACGACCGACGTTTGGGAGGATCGCCAAACCACCGCACGTAAAAGTGGGTGACTGGGATTCCAGAAAAAAAACCTGCATGTCGATCACCAGCAGCGCCGCTCGATCGACGTTCAGCTTCAATTCGTGCTGCTGATACCGCCGGATTCGACTGATCCATTCCCGCGTTCGATCCGCCAACGTATCCTGCGTCACGTAAAACTTTCCCATGATCATTCCCCTCGCGCAGATGGTTCGCGCCCTTCCGCAACCGCGGCTTGAATCGGCAAACCGGATGTAAACACCAGAGTCCACGTGCGGCGGTTACTTCTTCTTTCCGAAGAAGCACGCGATGTCGAAGTCGATGAAGTCCACGTGGTGGAAGATTAGCGATTCGGGCGTGCGCTGCACGTGGTCGCCCTCTTTGCTGTGAGTCGCCACGATGTGCATGACTTCATCCGGCAGGCCGTGCTTCCAGCACAAACCCACGCCGCTGAACGGATGCCGCAGCATGTCGCCGCGATGACCTTTGACGACTTTGCCGTCCTTGCGATCGTATTCAACCAGTTTGCCCACGTCGGCAAGCAGTGCTCCGGCGATCAGGTGGTCGCGCTGGATCGGCATTCGGGAACCCCAAATCTCTTTGAGCACTTCCGATACGGCGATGCACATTTGCGCGCAGCACCGTACATGTTCGAGATATTGCATGTCGATGTTGCCTGCCAGGAGCGTGAACGGAATGGCTTCCAACTCCGCCCTCGTCCAGCCGTTGGACGTCATCGCATCTTCCCAAACCGCCACGACCTTTTCGCGCAGTCTGGCATCCTTGATTTCTTCTAACTGGGGAAGCATCTCCTTGATTTCGTCACGCATCAGAAACCCCCATTTCAGTTTTCCATTTTCAATTTTCGGTTTATACCTGCGCCAATATGACCACGTAATTTTTACCGTACTTTTTGGCACACTTGGGGCACGTCGTGTAGTAACAATACAATTTTTTGAGCGTTTTGCCTTGCCGGGCCACATATTCCCTCGTCTGTTTCATCCACGTGCAGACGTTTTTGTAGGGTCCCTCGAAGACCTTGCTCAGAAATGTTCCTGAAATCGTCGCCATTTGCGCATCGGGGACATCCTTCGCAACGGCGATATACACATCGGCGCCCCACAATGAGTTTTCATCCGAAAGAACAATCACTTCTGCCGATGCGGCACCGGCGGCCTGAATTTTGGCCATATTCCGAATCATGACGCCGCTGAAATTCAGGGGAATATGCAAAAAGCTCCGCACTCGGTCCTTGACGAATTTTTTATTTTGCCAGGTGACTTCGTTTTGATCCCACGGCTGGGGATCGAACGGGGGACAACATTCTGGATTTGATTCTGTCATGTGGTTCTGCTCCATTCGGGTTGGGAACGGCGTTCATTCTATCTTTACCCCGAGGCCTTTTACAGAGCAACGGGCCTAAACGATCTAAGTAGAAACGCATAACGAATCATGCGGCTTTCTTTTGGACGTCATCGTGGTCGAACATGAATCCCATCTTGTTCCGGTGG
>CAIVHJ010000108.1 GCA_903905665.1 uncultured Phycisphaerales bacterium | reverse complement strand
TCTGTTTGAGGCACTCAACAAACAACTGTCGCTTACTTCGGCCGAGAAGCAAACGCCTCGGAACGGTCCATGACAGACCGCTCCGTATATCATTTCCCATTGAACAGCGAAATCTCCGGCAAAATTCGTCAAAAATGCACGATTTATTGCGCACGAACCGTCGGGCTCCCCCCAAAGGAGGAGAAAACGGGTAGCGGGAAGAGAATGGGGAATTATGAATGATGAATTATGAATTACGAATGTAGGGGGACGGGCAGCGAGAAGAAGGAGCAGTGCTCAAGAGCAGTGAGACACGAACCACCAGGGGACAGGAGTCGGGAAGAAGGACTCGTGTCCCGTACGAGAATATTACCCGCAGTTTTGATATAGGCGGAGTGGGAGTAGCACGTACGACGAGAGACACGATATTACCGGACTTCTATCGAATAATTTGTGCGCCTGTTCAACCGTCACGAGATAACACGGAATATAATTATGTAGCGGTTTGCCCGAGGAGGAGAACGCAGGATGGGAAAGAGAAGCGCCTACTGTCTGTGGCTATGGTCTGCCATTTTGAGCGTCGGATGGGCGTCGGGTCTGGTTTGGGGAGATGATACGCCCCCCACCGGAGACGCCATCGTCGATTTAAGTTCGATCGAGCAGACGTTCGTTCAATTGGCACAGCGGGTCGGGCCATCCGTGGTCGCCATCGAAACCCAGAACCGCTCCCTCGATGTTGAATCCACCGAACGCAAAACCCCCGATCACAAAATCCAATCCCTCATCGGTACGGGCGTCGTGTTATCAAGCGATGGATTGATTCTGACGAACGAGCATGTGGTTCACAGCGCGGAGAAAATTTTCGTGATTCTCAACGACAGCGGTCGATACGAAGGCGCCGTCGTCGGTCGAGACGAGCGGAGCGATCTGGCGGTGCTCAAAATCGAAGCCGACGGACTGACGCCTGCGATGCTGGGCGATCTGGAGTTCGTGCGAATCGGTCAGTGGGCGCTCGCCATGGGAAATCCGTTCGGAATGGCGCGGGACGGGCACCTTGCTTTGTCGTACGGAATCGTCAGCGGTTTGGGCAAATCGCTGCGTTCGCTGGAGGAAGACGGTCATAAGTATTACGGTAATTTGATTCAGACGACTGCCGACATCCACCCGGGCAACAGCGGCGGGCCGTTGTTCAACATTCGGGGTGAGATGATCGGAATCAACACCGCCATCGAAACCAAATCGGGCGTGAGCAAAGCGATCGGATTTGCGATTCCCGTCAACGCACAAACGCGTCGGATCATCGAGGCTTTGTCGCGCGGCGAGGAAATCAAGTATGGTTTTCTCGGGATCAACATCACCGAAGCCGATTTCGCCCAACTCCGACAAGTAGATTCCGTCAATCCGTGGGGCGTGGTCGTGACCCGCGTGTTTCCAAGTTCGCCCGCCGAGAAGGCCGGACTGCGAGTGGACGACCTGATCGTGCGTTATTCCAGTGAAGCCGTTCAAAACGTCGATCATCTCATTCGTATGGTCGGCGCTACGCCTGTCGGCGAAACCGTGCAGTTGGTTGTGTTTCGAGAAGGTCAGTCCCGAACCGTCGAAGTGACCATCACCGAACGCGAGGCAATTACTGCCTCCAATTCACACCATTAGCGATCATTTCGCCACAGGAACCCAGCTTCGTGTTGGCGTAGGGTCGTCACCCGTATGTATGTGTCTTATCATCCCATGCGTTCATCGCTATACTACCGGTGATTATTTTCATGCGTCGTCATGAAAAAGACCCCCTGCTGGCGCGGTGGGAATTGAAGATAACCCCCTGCTGGCGCAGGGGGCTCTGATGGGAGCCGTTTTGTTTGTTTTGTGTGTTGCATTGCGATCATTGCGATGAAAAGTTCCGGCCAAATACGACAGGAATTCATTGATTTTTTCGTGGGCAAAGGCCACACGTTTGTGCCGTCGTCGCCGGTCGTGCCGTATGACGATCCGACGCTGTTGTTCACGAACGCCGGCATGAATCAGTTCAAAGACGTGTTCCTCGGCACCGGCAAACGGTCCTACACCCGCGCCGCCAATTCGCAGAAGTGCATTCGCGCCGGAGGAAAACACAACGACCTCGACGACGTCGGCCACGATACGTATCACCATACGTTTTTCGAAATGCTCGGTAACTGGTCGTTCGGGGATTATTTCAAGAAGGAGGCGATTGGGTGGGCGTGGGAGTTGCTGGTGGATCGCTGGGGATTGGATCCCACTCGAATTCATGCGACGTTTTTTCGCGGCGACCCCGATGAGCAACTGGAACCGGACACGGAATCACGGGATTTGTGGTTGAAGAAACTACCGGCGGATCACGTTCATGCAGGCAGCAAGAAGGACAATTTCTGGGAGATGGGCGAAACGGGTCCGTGCGGGCCTTGTTCGGAGATTCACTATGACCGAACGACCGACAAATCCGGCGGATCGCTGGTTAATGCGGGCGATTCGCGCGTGATGGAAATCTGGAATTTGGTGTTCATTCAGTACAACCGCGACAGTTCGGGAAAATTGTCGCCGTTGCCGGCCAAGCACGTCGATACCGGTATGGGGTTCGAGCGAATCTGCGCGATATTGCAAAACAAAAACAGCAACTACGACACCGATGTGTTTGCACCGATCTTCAAAGCGATTCAAGAATTGACGGGTGCGATCGCCTATGGTGGGCAACTCGAAGGCAATCGAAGTTTGGGATATGACGCATCTCAAAGGGGCGACTGCCAACAGAGCCGCGACCGTAAGGGAGCGGACATTCCTCGATCATATCTTATTACCTTCCATACCTACGGCAGCTGGTTGCATGGTACAGACAAAGGTTCAGTGGATCGCCAAAACAACGTATTCGGGATGTCCTATCTCGATCAAGACGTGCAACGCGAGAAAGAAGAGTTCATTCTTCTTAAGCGCGAACCGGTTACACTAGACGAACGGCAGCGTTCGGAGGTGGAAAACGCAATTCGTGAAGCGGCGGAACATCGACAATGGACCATCGAAGCGATCGCCGTTCGCACGAACCATGTTCATGTTGTTGTCCATGCAGATCAACCACCGGAACGGGTGATGAACGATTTCAAATCATACGCGACTCGAAAAATGTCGGAAATGAAATTGTTCCCGCCCGATACCAAAGCGTGGTCACGACATGGGAGTACACGATATCTTTGGAACGCAGATTCAATTGCACAGGCATGTCGCTATGTTCAAGAAGGACAAGGGATTGATCTGGACCAAGAATCGATCACCGACAGGAGTGGTTGTGAAGAAAGACCGCTCCCTTACGGTCGCGGCTCTGCTG
>CAIVHJ010000107.1 GCA_903905665.1 uncultured Phycisphaerales bacterium | reverse complement strand
TTTGTGCCTGATTGCAGTTGTCCAGCGATGAAAGGAACACCATGGGCGAACACACAAAAGTGAAGTGGGCGGATAGCACTTGGAATCCCTTTAGAGGATGCCGAGCCGTATCCGCAGGTTGCGCCAACTGTTTTGCTAAAAAGTACGTTAACAGGTTTGGTGACTTCTCGAAGCGCGTTCGCGCCAGTGATGCCACGTTCTATGCGCCGCTGAGATGGAACAAGAAACCGTGGGTGTGTGACCTTTGTGGCGAAGCACATCATGGCGTGACTGAACAAGGTTATTGCCCGCAATGTGGTTGTGCTGCTGATGCCCATCGTCGTCGCGTCTTCTTCGGCTCTCTCTGTGACTGGTTGGACGACGAAGTGCCGGTCGGATTATTGGCCGATGCGCTCGATGTGATACGCCGCTGCCAGAATCTGGACTTTCTTTGCCTTACGAAGAGGCCAGAATTATGGAGAAGGCGAATCTCACAGTATATCGACTCGCAACTCGATGGCATGAGTTGTCCACGACTGCCTAGAGACACCTACGATTTCATCGTCCAATGGTTACACGGAACTCCTCCCTCCAACATCTGGCTCGGCGTCAGCGTGGAGAATCAGCAGACCGCTGATGAACGGATACCGATGCTGTTGCAGATACCGGCTGCGAAACGGTTTGTAAGTTATGAACCTGCATTGGAGGCGGTGGATTTTGCACGATGGATTTATACGGGCAAAATCCGGTGCGTCAATGGATATTGCTCATTCAATTTTAGCCCCAAAACATGCCCCGTATGTCATGGTGAAGGATGGATACAAAATCATCAGCACGTTGACTGGCTTATCGTGGGCGGAGAATCCGGTCCACATGCTCGTCCATGTAACATCGAATGGATTCGGTCAACCATCCAGCAATGCAGGGCCGCTGGTATACCGTGTTTTGTGAAGCAACTCGGCGCATATCCTACGGATGACGAACCGCCAAATCTTCATCAACTTGGATTCCACGACAGACGCAAATGCGCAGACCCATCCGAGTGGCCGGAGGATTTGAGGGTGCAGGACTGGCCGAGATGAGTAACAAATTTCACTTCGATCCAGTGATGCACATCTACACCTTTGACGGTCGCAGATTGCCGAACGTGACCAGCGTATTACAAGATGTCTTCGGAACCCGGTTATGGTGGAATGAGTGGTACGCCGGGCGCGGCATCGCCGTCCACAAGGCCGTCGAGATCATTGCTAAGGGCGGTAAGATTGACCCGAGCACGCTGGATGAACGCATTGCTGGTCGCGTTGCCGGATTCAAGCTATTTCTGCGCGAGCATCCTATTGTGAAGATTGTCCGGTCGGAGTTGCGAATGATGCACGCGAGCCGGTTCTTCGCTGGTACAGCAGACCTGGCATTAGATGATTGCGGCAAACCGATTGTGGCTGACATCAAGGGCAACATCGAACCATTGACAACCTATCCGCAGCTTGGTGGATATTCTCTGTTATGGCAGTCAACATTCCCGAAGATGCGTCCACCGGCTGAAGCTTGGGGCATCGAGCTTACCGATGACGGAAAGTACAAACTCAAGATCGGGAAACGCGGCAACGCGAAGGGCAAAGACTTCGATCTGAACGAAGCCGAGCAAGCGTGGCTCTCGATCTTGGCAACGTATAACTGGAAGAAGAAATGGTTATGAAAAAACAACATCCAATCGAAGAACAGACTGACGCCAAGACTGAATTGCTAGTCGAGCTTGCACGCGCAA
>CAIVHJ010000106.1 GCA_903905665.1 uncultured Phycisphaerales bacterium | reverse complement strand
CGCTCAAGGGGGCCGGTTGTGTCGCTCCGATTCTTGTTGTGCTGCTGGGCGTGTGCTACTGGATGTCCATTCACGTCTGCCTGATTGGTCGCCTCGGAAGCGCCAAAGACTGCATCGTCGGACTGGCATGGTTGGTGTTTTTGCTGATGCTGCTTATGCCATGGGGCAGGATTCTTGGTGTTCCAGGCATTCCCGCGGTGTTCTTTCCACTGGACACGCTTTTTACGTATTCCTCAGTTGACCAAATGTGCCGCGAAGACTGGCTTTACTACCATGCGAGGTTTGTGTTATATCCCCTGCTGGCGTTCATCACCGCCGGCGTGGCGGACGTTCGCTTCGGACGTTGTTATCGCGACGCGATGCGACGCATTCATCAGCGCATTGAACTTCAGGTAGCTCCGGGGACAAACTGAATCTGTGATTGAAAGGGTTCAGACTGGTCGGCGGTCTGTTTTCGCAGTCGCGGGGCAGTGTTTCATGTGGCGTCAGTAAGGACGTGAGGGTATGACGGTGCGAAGGTATCAAATTTTTCGGAGTGGGCTGTTTGTTTCCCTGATTCTTTTGTGTGGGGCGGGATTGTGGATTTCGGACTTTCTCGTTCGCAAACATTCTCCCGTTCGGACTCGTGTCGAAGCTCAGGCGGATCAGGCATCTTTTTTGGGTTCGGTTTGTGAGGGCGAATCCGGCAAAGATGGAAAACCGACGTCTAATTGTGATGACGTGGTCAAGGGCGAGTTCGGTACGATTTCGATTCCTTGGCCGACCGAAGTGAGCGAAAAGAGTTTGTCCGAATCGGAACCGGAGGCGGAAGGAGGGAGTTCCCCTTCTGTGCCGCCCACAGCTAACCCCGTATCCCCGACGACCCCTAAAGTAATCAAATGGATGCCTCAGCCGGTCCCAATTGCCCTGCTGGGGATGTGTTTCTATATCTTCATGCTGGTGTGGTTTGTTTTTACAGGTATTCCGACACGTGCTGCGCGACGATGGCATTTGCTGCCGTTGATGTTATGTATCGCCTCGGTAGTGGCTGCCGTGGTCTATAGTTGGATCATGGCCTTTGTGATTCGGCAATGGTGTCCCTTGTGTTTGTCGTTGCACGGAATCGATTTTCTGCTGCTGCTGGTCGTGGTCGGACTTTGGCCCTTCCAGAAGTATTTTGACCCCGGCGAAGAATCTACGTCGGGACGTGGTGCTGTAGAGATGAAGCCGGATCAGGGATTGGGTTTCGGCCACGTCGCCGCGACACTGGTGTGTGCCCTTGCGTTCTGCCTGATTCCATTCGTTCATCGCCAGGGTCAATGGATGCTTTTGGGCTGCCTGACGCAAAAGCAGCAGGAACGGATCGGCGCCGGCCAATACGAAAGCCTAAAAAACGACGCGACGTTCCTGGTGAGCACTTATCTGGGAACTAGGCCGTCTCAGATTCCGCGTCGCCCGACGGAATCAACATCGGGAGATTCACAAGCCGAGCACGAATTGATCCTTTTCAGCGACCTGCAATGCCCAGCATGCAAGGGAACCCTCGAATTTATTAACAAGGAAGTTCTACCGCTCTGGCAAGGCCGTCTCAAGATGACGTTTCGTCATTATCCGCTGGCGAAGGCCTGTAACCCGTTCAGCGTGGACAAACATCCACAAGCGTGTTTGGCTGCGTATGCTGTGGAAGCAGCCCAGATGCAGGGTGGGGCCGAGGCATTCTGGAAAATGCACGATCTGATTTTTACAAACCAGCCAAAACTCGGCTCGGCGAATTGGGTTGAATCCGGCGGACTGGTGAATCTCGCCAAACAAATCGGGCTGGACCCTGAGCGGTTCAAGAATGACATGAACAGCGAGGAGGTCAAACAGCGCGTTTCTTCGGATGTGGCGGCGGCCCGACGACTCGGCGTGAGTTCAACCCCGACGGTTTTTCTCGACGGCAGGCGCATTTTTTCTATTCAACGCGCAAGCAAACCGTTTTGGGAAGCCATTACAAAGATATATTTGCACCAGACAGAGGCTCCGAACAAACCGGCGATCCCATCGCCGGAACCCGAGCCTACTCCTGCGCCTGGAGAATGATGTTTCAATCCGTTATTGATTCCGCCGCAAGGCGTTAGGTCGCGGCCGTGCGCAGAACCCCTTTTGATATAATTGTTTTTTTGCGGGAATCCCGGAGCGAGCATCGTGTTTGATCGTCTGGACGACACCATTATCGCCGTCGGCACGCCTTCGGGCCATGGAATGCGGGGCGTGGTTCGCGCGAGCGGATCAGCCGCTCGTGAGGTGGCTTCGATATTGTTTGCACCACATTTTCCTGTGGATTGGAATCAAATTGCCTCACCGATTCGTTTTCATGGGCGGCTTCGGTTTGATGCGGATATGCCCTCTCTGCCGGCAGAATTGTTGGTTTTTCCTTCCCCCCGAAGCTATACACGCGAAGATGTTGTGGAATTTCATACCGTTGCTGCCCCGGCGGTACTCAGCGCGATGATTGATCGAACCATCGAGCAACTGGGAGAGTCGGGGCGATCATGCGGATGTGTACGTCGCGCAGAACCTGGAGAATTTACCGCGCGGGCGTTTTTCCGCGGTGCGATGGATTTGTCTCAGGTCGAGGGCGTCTTGGCCCTGATTCGGGCCCGATCGGATGCCCAACTCCGAGCGGCACAGGATTGGCGGGAAGGCCGCCTGGCTGCCGACCTGAAGAACATTCGTCAGGAACTAATTGAAATGCGCTCCTGTGTTGAGGCCAGCCTCGATTTCGCTGACGAACCGACTAACTTTATTTCACCGGAGGACTTGCATCGGCGGATAGCAAGGATTTCCCTGCAGATGCGCGAACTTCTGGAAAGAGCAAACGACTCGGATTATGGACAGAAATTGCCCCGCGTGATGATTGTGGGTCCTCCGAATTCGGGCAAAAGCACACTGATGAACCGCCTGAGCGGCCTAAACCGAGCCGTTTGCTCGCCTGTTCCCGGAACCACCCGAGACCTACTGACGGCAGTCGCGTTGTGGTCTCCGATCGAGGTGGAATTAGTGGATACCGCCGGTGTTGAAGTGTGGGGGGATCCCGGAGAAGTTTCTTCGCGGACATTCCTGGAGCGGGAACTTCCGGCTGCCGACCTCATTTGTTATGTCCTGGACCTGCAATACCCCCCGTTATCTCGTCAAGTGATTCCATGTCTTGAACCTCATTCCGGCCGTGTTTTATATGTGGCCAACAAAGCAGACCTCTGCCCCACCGAAAATATCTCACAGGCATTGTTGGAATTTCGAAAGTTCTGTTCCGCGTCGGTTCAGGCAATCAGCGCGCTGCGAGGAGACGGTATCGACGCGTTGCGTCGAGCCATCTTGACGCGATTGACCACTCATGATCAACCTCTTGTTGAGCATCGGGTTGTGATGAATGCGCGTCACCGAGAGGCGCTGCGTTGTGCCGTGCTCGCACTGGATCAGGCGCGGGCACGACTCGCGAATCTCGACGACACATCCTGCGAAGCAGAGTTGGTGGCGAGTGACCTTCGCGTCGCACTAACGGCCCTCGACGAATTGTTTGGCGAAGTCACCACAGAAGACTTGTTGCAGCGAATTTTCGCTGATTTCTGTATTGGAAAGTGATCATCGTGGAAAAAAACATCGGACGCCGTGCTCACTCGGCCCCGCGACGCCCATTCGCCTGTTTCGGAGGGGGATTCCGTCGGCCGGCGAAGAAAAGTTAAGGCGATCAGAACAAATCTCCGATCATAAAAAACAAGACGCGGATTGGGTCGGCGAACTTTTTTGAAAAAATTTTTGCTGCTTTTCGAGAATTTTTTTGACAAAGCACCCCCAATCGTTATATGGTAGATAAAGTTTTTTAAGAAAGGAGGTCACTTTCATGGCAAAGAAAGCAAAGAAGGCCAAGAAGGTTACCAAAAAGGCCAAGAAGAAATCAAAGAGGTAACAAGCCGAAACAAACCAGAAGCCTGCCCGGCGGCGTGTAATTCGTGGTTTTGTTTTTCCCCGGCGCAGGCGACTCACTCAATCGCGATTGAGTGCGAACACAAGATGGAAGGTGCTTCTCGCCACGGCAGCATCTTCCATTTTTTTGCGCGCACACCTTGAGACGTTATCCGGAGAAAATTTATTGTGATGGATTTATTCGGAATCGCGCTAGGAAAATTTTCAGGCAACTTTTTGGGAGCGGCAGGAACCGCAGGTGTCCGGGGGTGGATTTAACCATGAATATCCGACGAATCCGGGAAACAGCGGAATTTTTGTGTGATTCTCTTGATTCCCAAACCGATGTCGGCGAACGCACTCGATTCGTTAGTCCGTCCCAACTATTGCGAGAGGTCACAATGTGGTTGACAACCGTGTTTTTGGGGCGCTACACTTTAGTGTGGAGAGGCGGTGCATTTCTCTTCCGCCGGAATGCGAAAGACACCTCTGTGACTTGCAAGGACACATGAGAGATTGAGCCAACAAGTGTCGTTTTGTTTTGCGTGTGGTAATGATGCGCCCATAACAACGGGAGAGCAGGCAAGATAAGAAAATACTTGGGGCGGACCTAAAACGGCACCGATCGGCTATAATACGCATAACTGCATAGGGACAGAGAAGGACACAACAGCGTCTGTTTTTTCTATCTTGGGAGGTGGCACCTATGGCGTCAACAGAAACACGACTCAGCTACAAATTCCAACGACTTCGAGAAGAAATCCGAAACGCCATTGGCGCGGGCGAATTGCGCGACAAACTCCCCGGAGAGCGAGAGTTGGCCCGGCGATTCGGCGTCAACGCCAAGACCATCAGCAAAGCGTTGACCGATTTGACCTCTGAGGGGATTTTGGTCCGCCAGGTCGGACGAGGAACATTCGTTTCTCGCGGAGAGCGGGGTCCTAGTACCCCGCGTCGCGAGACGGTTCAAAAGTGCATCTGGTTGGCCACGGCGGATCAGGATGCAACATTTGTGTCCGCCATGTTCGACACAGCGCGTTCCCGCCTGCAAAAACACGCCATCGATCTGGAACTTGAAACCGTCTCCTTGTCGGAGGACGGTCAGATTCCTGAGCGGGTTCTGTCCATCAGTCGGCTTCGAGACATTTCGGGCGTGATTGTGTTTTCAGCCACGCCTTCGATGGGCTTCCTTTCGGATCTGGCTCGGCGGCGAATTCATTTTGTGCTCTGTAATGCCAGAAGCCCAATCATGAAAACCAACGCGGTCGTCGCGGATTATGCCACGGGCGCACTCGAACTGACCGAGCACCTGATTTTGCTGGGCCACGAGCGGATTCAGCTGGTGGTGGATGAAACCGATCGCCATGCCGCGGCGCAATTCCGCCGAGGCTATCAAGCCGCCATGACCCGCTATCATATCGAGCCGCTATCCGTGGTTCGCTGCACAGTAGGCGATCTCAGACCCATTCTGGGTCTGGATTCGCAACTGACCGCCTTGGTGTGTCTCGGTGGAAGCCTCACGGAGTTCGTCAAATCCCATCTCGAACGAATGGGTCGGACCATTCCGGACCACCTCAGCCTGGTGGGAATGACGGCGCCGGGTCGGCTTATTCTCCAACAACAGTCTGTGACCAGTTATGACGTTTATCCCGATCAGTTGCTGGATTGGGCGATCCAGATGGTACTGGATGCGGCGCCTGCGATTCCTCCTCGTGAAGTGATTGTGCCCGGAAACCTGGTTGATCGCGGTTCCTCGTTGCCGGTCGGCGGTCCGAAAGTACTGCCCGCCACCCAGCACGTCGTGTTGTAACCTTGGGTGGGCCATGTCGCGCGGAAGTTCCGCGGTGGCGGTTCACCCGGACTTGGGGCGATTCTGGAACAGGTGTACAATACGATTGTCATGGGCTTGGTGAGAACGTATCAGATTCCCAAATCATGGTCTTCCGAACAACGCGTGCGGGCCGAGCAGCGTTTCGTTCGTCTCCCCGACCAGCAGCAACAATTGTCGGTTTTTTCTCGATCGATTACGTCGGCCTCGCCCGTTCGGTGGGGTTCAGACTTCATCGAGATTCATTATAACGTGCCGGATGCGGCGACAGCCCGATCTCTGATGGCCGGACCAAATCCTCTTGATGCTAGTCGCCTTTTATGCGTGGCGCGGCAACTCTGCTTGGCGTTTCAATCTGCGTATCCCGCCGGAGAAACGCTGCGAATGCGACATGGCGGCCTCTGTGCCGACAATATTCTTGTGGCCGCCGGGGACCACGTGTTGGTGTTGGATTTTGGGGTGGCTGATGCCTTCTCGGAATTCCTCGACCCTGGCGATGAATTCTGGATTCGTCAGGCAGCCTCTTATGTTTCCCCGGAGCTTTGGCAAAACCCGGCACGATTCGGTGAGTCTTCGGACCTTTTTGCGGTCGGCGTTCTGCTGTATCAGCTGGCCACGGGCCGACATCCGTTTGGCGCCATTCCTGAGGATCCTGACGACTGCAAATATCAAATGATGGTGGAAGTCCCGGTTCCCCCCCACCGAAGGCGCGCGGACCTGACCGAACCGCTGTCGAGCGTGATTTTCAAGTGCATTCGACCGGAGATGCAGCGCAGGTATTCGGGTTTCGCCGACCTGCTTGCCGGGCTTGATGATGCAGAGGCGAAAATGAAGTCCGACGTGTCGGTTCCAGCCTCTATTGAGGAATCGGTTTTGCGTCGGATGCCCGCCGAGACCCCGCGCGAACCTCTTGTCGCTATCACGGATGGCGAAGGCTCGTCGGAAGGCGCGTCGGCACGGCAGCGATATCTGGAGGAGCAATCGCGGCTTCGAGACGAGCGGGAAGAGCACGAACGCCTCCTGTCGCGTCGGCGCGAACGACGGCAGCGCCTCTGGGCTGCGGCGCGGCGTCATGCTTTTGCATTGATCGCTGCGCTGATCATTTTTACTTCGGGTGTGGTGGGCGCTTCGATCTGGGGGGTTCAAATCCGAAACGAACGCCGAGTTCGTGAGCAATTATCCGAAGCGAGGGGACAAATCCAGCAGGATGTCGCCATGCTGCCGGCGGTACTCAATATCTCGTTACCGTCCCAGCGCCTGACAAGGGCCCTGCAGGATTTGGTCGCCGTTACGCCTCATGTGCAGGCGGCGTTTGTCAAGACGAGATATGATTCGATTGGGCACCATAGCGGATGGGTGATGCTGCAAATCGACGACGAACGGCTTGAGATTCCCTTCGTTTTGCAGCTCGATCATCACACGACAGTGCTTACGATGAAGGGACGCGATGATTTGCTGGCCGAGGCGATCGTGAGGCAGGTTGATCGACTGGCGCTGGCACAGGTCAACGATGGCGTGCGATCTTTGATTGCTGAGATCAAAGCAAACCTCGATCGAGCCAAAAGCCTGCCGGCGT
>CAIVHJ010000105.1 GCA_903905665.1 uncultured Phycisphaerales bacterium | reverse complement strand
TTGAGTTTTTGCGGCCGTACGTGAAGTTGTTCAAAGTCGATCTGAAAAGCATGAACCCCAAAACTTATCAGGAGCTCGGCGGCGTCCTGAATTGCGTGCTCGATACAATTCGGTGTTTAGTACAAATGGACTATTGGGTCGAAATAGTGACCCTATTAGTGCCGGGATACAATGACAGCGACGACGAGTTGAAACGACTCACCGCTTTTGTGGCGGACGTTTCTGTCGATATCCCTTGGCACGTGACCGCGTTCCATCCGGATTACAAAATGCACGAGCCGCCACGGACCCAGCCGGACATGTTGGTGCGGGCCTGCGAAATGGGGCGAGCCGCCGGGCTCCGATATGTTTATGCCGGGAACCTGCCCGGCCAAGCCGAACAGTGGGAACACACCTACTGCCCCGAATGCAAGACGATGCTGATCGAGCGGTGCGGGTTTGTCGTTCGCGCCAACACCATGATCGACAACCGCTGTCCGAATTGCGAGGCGGTCATCCCCGGAGTATGGGAACCCGCTCCGCCCCATTCCACCGGCAGGATGCCGGTGCCACACGCCTGTGACCGACAGGGTGCCGGCGTCACATTCTTATGATCGCAGAATGCCGGCCCCGCAAGAACTGACTTCCATCCACAAAACCTGATCGCCGCAATCCGACGGATATGAAGATCCCCCGCCAGCGGGGGAATGGAGAAAACCCCTCTGAAAGAGAATAAACCCAAAGACTCCTGTACCCCTTCGGCGTCAAACATCAATAATTTACGATATTTTCAATCGCAGATTTTTCACGAAACGCGTCGTGTTTTTTGGGGTGAACCACATTTCGTTTGTTCGCAGGTGTTCACGCCAAAGTCAAACTGGAAGATGTTCAGTTTGGCGTCATCTGGTTGTTCATTGAGTCAAAATGAATTTGAACGTGAGGTGAAATCGGTCGCCGGAGCAGAAAAGAAATGAGATTATTGTGGCCAGCGAAGTGATTTGCCTCCGACGAGGTTGATATAATGGATGCTTGCGTCGTGGTCTGATTTGCTTTCAGCGCATCATCCGTGACGCAAAGTCAGATCAAACAGTTCTTCTTTTGCGACCTTTCTGAAAGGAGCCGATCATGCGGCGATTCCAATTGTCGAGAACCTGTTGGGTGGTGTTGCTGTTGGGAATCGGATGGGTCATGCCCTCGTTGTGGGCGTGGGGGGACACGCCGAATTCCTCGATCTATTACATGTACTTCGACGAGCAGATACCGCTGGGCCTCCAGTCGGGGCAAGTGGCGGTTCTCCATGAGGCGAAAGCACAGGAGGTAAATCTGGAGGGACAAACCCGTCTCATCAAGGGAGCGAAAAACGCGGGTTTGAAGATCGGCACGATCGAGCCAGTCGTGGTGATCGGCTGGTCCACGGTCGAGGTTGCGTCGGCGGTTTCGGAGTCCGACGTTCGTTCCTCCGTATCGTCGCTGGTTCGCACGGATACGGCGGATTTCGTGTCGCCGGTGCTGCTGAATCAGTATGGTCCGGTTTATGTCACGCCCCACATTTTTGTGGGGTTTGAAAACGACATCACAGCGGATCAGGCTGAGAAACTTCTGGCCGATCTGGTCGCCGGTGAAATCGTCGCGCGCGACTACGCCGGAATGGAACACGTTTATTACGTTCACTGTCAGTCCAAGAACGGATTTGAAGTGCTCGATCTGGCGAATACGCTTGCGGTGCTGCCGGAAGTTCAATTCGCCGAACCCGACTTTTTGGCCACCGGTGTGATGGATTTGTCTCCGAATGATCCGTACTACACGAGTGGCTCGCTTTGGGGCCTGTACAACTACGGGCAGAGCGGCGGCACTGCGAACATGGACATGGACGCTCCCGAAGCCTGGGACATCACCACCGGCAGCGCCTCGATCAAGGTAGCCATTCTCGATTTGGGCGTGCAGCTCGATCACCCCGACCTGGCGGCCAACCTGATCGATGGCGACGATGAGACCGGCCACGGCACGGGGGGCGGCCCGTACAACTCCTGCGACAATCACGGAACGATGGTGGCCGGAACGGTGGTTGCGATCATCAACAACGGGATCGGGGTGGTGGGCATCGCACCGGGGTGCAAGGTCATGCCGATCAAGATCGGCGTGGCGTCTGCGTCTTCTCCGCCTTGCGGCAATAGTTTTATAGCGTATGACAGTTGGCTTGTTGATGGTTTGAGTTGGGCGCAGTCCCATGGGGCTAAGGTAACCAGTTCGAGCTTTGAGTGGGGGCAATCCTCGGCGATCACGACGGCGTATAACACGGCCTACAGTTTCGGTTTGATCAATTTCGCCGCCTCGGGCAATGATTCTGCGTCTTCAATCGCGTATCCGGCAAGCCTGAGCAGCGTGAATTCCGTCGGGGCGGTGGATCGCACAGGTACCAAGGCTTCGTGGAGCAATTATGGCACCGGTTTGGACTTTTCTGCGCCGGGTGTGTCGATCTGGACGACCGATCGCACCGGGTCAGCCGGCGATTCCAGCGGAGACTACGTTCAGGTGAACGGGACATCGTTTTCGTCGCCCTATGCCGCCGGGGTGGCGGCCCTCATTCTGTCCTATGACAGCTCGCGCACCCCCGCCCAGGTTTCCAGCCTTATGGCGAGCACCTGCAAGGATCGCGGCGCGGCGGGGTATGACACGACGTACGGGTGGGGTTTGATCAGTGCAGCCAACGCGCTTGGCACATTCTTGAATCCACCTCAGCCATTCAACCTGGTTTCGCCCGCCGACGGCGCGACGGGGGTGAATCCAAGTACTACGTTTACCTGGACCATCTCAACCAACGCCACATCGTACAAGCTGCAGGTCGCCACGAATTCGGACTTTTCCCCTGTGACCCGGGAGCAGGCTGGAATCACGACCACGACTTATCAACTCACCGGCAGTTCTGTTTTGAGTCAGGAAACGCTGTACTACTGGCGAGTTTATGCGGTGAACGCCGGCTCGCAGGTGGTTTCTACACCTGATCACCGCTCGTTCACTACTTGGCGCGATTGCAACAATAACGGACAGGACGATGCTATCGAAATTGCCGGCAACCCGGCGTTGGACTGCAACGTCAACGGCTGGCTGGATGTTTGC
>CAIVHJ010000104.1 GCA_903905665.1 uncultured Phycisphaerales bacterium | reverse complement strand
GACCACGTGCGGCTCAGGGAACTGTGCGACAAACTCCACGTGGCCCAGGCGCACGTGAATGCGCTCTACGCCCGCTGGGCGGAACTGGAAGCGAAGCGCGAGGGGTGAGGGCACGTGGCACTGGCTTTGAGCCGTGAGCATGGGCAGGGATGCCCATGCCACGCACGGGGTGAGGGGATAGCTCAAGCAGTTTGGATCCTCCCCCAACCCCTCCCTGAAAGGGAGGGGGGTTATTGGAATAGGCGCCGAGACGCCTGCGATCCTATTCAGGAGAACGGCTTCCATGTTATATGCCACCATGACTTTCTGGATGCTGGTGATCGTTTTTCTCGCCCACGGGATTTACACCCTCTGGACGAATCTGGCCAAACCGCGTGTGATCAATACGGTGCTGCTTCCCGGTACCCTCATTGCCCAGCTCGGCCACATCGTCGGATTACTGATCACGGGCGGTACTGTTCAGGACACGACGCTCATCAAGGACAACAAAACCGCCGAACCCACCACCACCCCGGATCCCCAGCCCAAAATTCCCGTCGTCGGTCCGATCGTCGTCGCAATGCTTCCGCTGCTCAGCTGCGGCTTCTTCGTTCATCTCGTTCTACAAACGCTCGGTGCAAACATTCAAACGACCGCCGGTGAATTCCTCGTCCGGGAGACGCTTCCGAAAAACCTCCCGGAATTCTGGGATTTGCTTCGCCACACCATCACCGTCGTCGAACACATCACCGCTGCCATCCTCAACAGCAACTTCCATCAGTGGGAGACGTGGGCGTTTGTGTACCTCATCATCTGTTTGACGGTTCGCATGGCGCCACTCCCGGGTTCCCAGCGAGGGGCGATTGGTGCGATTCTCGTGCTGGGCGCCTTGGCGGCCGTCATCGGACTTGCGACGCAAATTCCGCAGGAAAAAATCCACCAGGTTTGGAATCTGTTGAGTTTTTCGGTGGCCGTTCTGCTGTTTCTGATGATCGTGACGCTGGTCGTTTACGGCGGGGTCAGCCTCGTCAAAGTCTTTACCCAGTCCAAATGAATCCCCAAATGATGATTGTTAATTCTCAAATCGATATCCCGACGCAGGGCGACAATCACGTCATTGATCTTACTCAGGACGTGCGCCAAGCCGTGGCTCAAAGCGCCGTCGCCGACGGGCTTGCCACGGTTTTCGTGGTCGGTTCGACGGCCGGGATCACCACCACGGAATTTGAACCCGGACTGACGGATCATGATCTCGCGGCTGCCTTCGAGCGAATCGCCCCGCGCGACGCCGAGTACCTCCACGAACAAACCTGGCATGACGACAACGGTCATTCGCATGTCCGTGCGTCGCTGCTGGGCCCGTCCCTCACCGTCCCCATCGTTCACGGACAGATGACGCTCGGTACCTGGCAACAAATCGTTCTGATGGATTTTGATACGCGACCCCGAACCCGTCGCATCGTCATTCAAATCATCGGCAACGGAGACCCCTCGTGAGCCGAATCTCCCTCCGGAACCCGCGTACCCTCAAAAAAATCGCCGCCCTCGCCCTGCGCACCCGAAATCTTCGCAGCACCTATCATCTCATCACTTCCCGCCGGCGACGCGTCGAACTGCAACTCCATGATTGGCCGAACTCGATTCTGATTCGCACGGGAACCAGCGACGCCGATGCCGTCCGCGAAACCATCTTGAGCCGTTTTTCCCTGCTCGAATATGAAATCACGCTCTCGAACCCTCCTCGCGTCATTCTCGACATCGGCGCCAATATCGGAATCCTCTCGCTTATTTACGCACGACGATATCCGTCCGCCGAAATTTTCGCCTTCGAACCCATGCCCGAAAACATCGATCTTCTCCGACACAACGTCCGCTCTCTTCCTCAGGTCAAAGTGCTCCCGTTCGGACTGGGCCGGGACGATACCGAACTGTCCTATTATCGCTCCGACGATCCGACCAACTGGGCGGGAGGGTCTTTCTTCCCCACCGATTCTCAAAAGCATCTACTCATGGGCCGATTCCAAATTCGCCATCCCGTCGCCGTCTTGCACGAACTCCATATCGACCACGCCGACCTGATCAAAATTGACACCGAAGGTGCGGAGTACGATATTCTGACCTCCTTTCCTGCCGAATTGTTGGGCCGGACCTCCGCCATTGTCGGCGAACTTCACGGCGTTCGCGATACTGACGTGCTCGATTACCTCTCCCAATGGTTTGAGGTTACTCGCGTTTCACCCCACCCAAGGCTGAGTTTCTTTACCGCACGTAACAAACAACTGAATTCCTGACGTCTTCCGTCCGATAGTATTCGTTATCCTGAGCCGATAAGAGCGATCTGGAGCATCGCCGCATGTTCATGAATCTCGTCAACAGGGTTCGACATTCCTGGAAATTGCAGCATTTCCTCGTCAAATACTGTTCGTACTATCATCTCAGAAATCTCTACCACTACCGACAGCGGTATTTCTTCTCCACTATTGAAATTGAAACGATTAATTATTGCACCCGCCGATGCCCCTGGTGTCCCATGTCACAATACGAACGCGAGAAAAAACACATGGACCCCAGCCTTTATCGAAAGATCATCGACGAATTGTCGGCGATGCGTTTCCGGGGCTGGATTGATTTATTTCTTTACAGCGAACCCCTGCTCGACCCGAATCTGTCCGAATGGATACGATATGCCAAGCAACGCTGCCCCCATGCTCTCGTCCGAATCGATACCAACGGCGACCCGTTGACACTGGAAAAACTCCGCGAACTCCTGACCGACGGTCTCGATTCGTGTCTGATCAACCAGTATGGCGCAAAAGTTACCCCGCGCGTTCAACAAATTCTCGACGCCCTGAATCCTTCCGAGCGATCCAGAGTACATCTCAAAATCCGTCATGACCACGAACTGGGTAACAACCGTGGCGGCCTGCTGGATCATATCGAAAAAGTGGACACCCTTTCGCTCCCCTGTGTCAACCCTCAGGTTCAGTTTGTCATCGACGTCGATGGAAATGCCGTGCTCTGCTGCGACGATTTTCTTTCGCAGGTCGTGTTCGGAAATGTCCGAAACGAACGAATTCTCGACATCTGGAACAAACCCGACTACCACTGCGCCCGGCAAGCTCTCGCTCGCGGCAACCGCAACATCAACGATCTTTGCCGAAAATGTAACGGTCGCATCGACCCCACGAGTCGCTTCCTCAACGCCCTCATCTGAACATCCCTGTAGGAATACCGGACCTTGAATCTTGATCTCCGACGG
>CAIVHJ010000103.1 GCA_903905665.1 uncultured Phycisphaerales bacterium | reverse complement strand
GATTTTTGAAATCGCTGTTGTTGGGCTATCATGGTGTGCTAAATAACTTTTCATGATTGTGGGGTCATCCAATATTGACTCCAAACACCCTGCGATGCCCTCCCACTGCAAAGAAACGGGCAGGGCATGCCGTGTCCCTACGAATCGGAACCACTATTATGAAACTTGATTTAGGATCGAGCAAGTTTATCAGGATTCCTGTGGGGTAGTATTCTCCGGTGGTACAAATCACCCCGCTTTGACATGAAGAGGGCTTCGGGCTGCACGTTGGTCAAAACGATCTGAATACAGGATGTATCACATCGTAGCCACTTGAGTTGCGCGCAATTTGGTAAGAGCAATTCACGCAGCACACACATCCATTTCCCAGGTTTTCACTTCGGCACGGCAATTGATATAGGCGAGAGGTGGTGAAGGACAACCGCCTTCGAGGTTTCTTCCCCGGATTCAGAACTTTTACTCAAGCACAGAGGAGGTCGGCGACATGATCGCATCCATGATGTCCGACGAAAAATTGACGGATGGTTTGTGTACGACGTGCAACAATTCCCCCTCATGCTTCCATCATGCTCGGAGGGGGTTGGCGCTGTTTTGTGAAATGTTCGACAACTATCTGTCGCCGAGCGAACAAGTTTCCAGCACGAAAGCGTCATCCGGCGGTGTAACTTCGACGATGACGCGCTCCGCGGCTGACGTTTCCCGTTTAACGGGTTTGTGCATGAATTGCGAGATGCGGGATAGTTGCCGAATGCCCAAACCGGAGGGCGGTGTTTGGCATTGTGAGAGTTATCAGTAACCGCCATGGTTGCTGCCGGTATTCAATCCCCCAATAACTTTTGTTGTGATACGGATAGATAACGATGAAAACGGACGAAGTCTTGAGCATTCTGGAGAAGCACGAGGAAGATCACAGCGGCTTGATTTCGATCCTGGAGGATATTCAATCGAAATACAGCTACCTCCCTGCCGAAGCGCTGAAACTGGTGGCCGAGCAGACCGGCCGCTCGCTGGTGGATATTTACGGCGTGGCGACCTTTTACAAATCTTTCAGTTTGAAGCCTCGCGGAAAACATCTGTGCTCGGTCTGCGTGGGGACCGCCTGCCACGTTCGCGGGGCACCGCTGATTGCCGAGGAATTCCAAAGACAGTTGAACGTCAAGGCCAGTGAAACCACGCCGGACAAGGAATTCACGCTCGAAAAAGTGAATTGCCTCGGCGCCTGCGCCATCGGCCCCATCGTGGTGATGGACGGACATTATTTTTCCAATGTTAATTCGCCCCAGGTGAATCAGATTATCAAGAAAACCAAAGCCGGGCTGGACGACGCCGAGATCAAAGAGGATCGGCGGGTCTATTTGCTCGACGTGAGTTGCCCTCGCTGCAATCACAGCCTGATGGATCCCTCCCGGCATCTGGACGGTTCTCCTTCCATTCGCGTGACGGTATCGACCGAGGGGGAGCATGGCTGGTTGCGGCTGTCCTCTCTGTATGGAAGTTTCACGGTAGAGTCCGAATTTGGTCTCCGAACCGATACGATTGAGGATTTCTTCTGCCCGCATTGCCACGCGGAGTTGAAGGGTGCATCGCAATGTCCTCTGTGCCGGGCGCCGATGGTTTCTATGATCGTTCGCGCCGGCGGGGTGGTGCAGATTTGCTCCCGCCGCGGTTGCAAGGGGCACATGCTGGATATTGATGGCAGTGGTTTATAAATATCAGGGTAGTTTCATGGATAGATTAGAGTCCATTGATGCATTCAGGAAGTTGCAGAACCGTCTGGCTCACGACCATGACTCCAGTAAGCCGACAATCGTGATTCCCGCCGGTACCTGTGCGCAGGCCAGCGGAGCCAACGACCTGATTCGAGTGACCAAACGCGAGCTCCTGAATCGTGGTTTAACCGACCGGATTGGATTGCGCATCACGGGCTGTCATGGTTTTTGCGAGGCAGAGCCTTCGGTGTTGATCGAACCGAGCGGTACTTTTTATCCCAAGGTTGACGTCGAGAGAATGGTGCGGATCGTCGAGGCGGTCGCCGAGGGGAAAGTGCTGAACGATCTTTTGTATGTTGATTCATCTTCCAGCCGGAAAATCGAAAAGCAAAACGATATTCCATTTTTCAAGAAACAGGTGCGCACGATTCTGGCCCGAAACGAAAAAGTCGATCCGATTCGGATTTATGACTATATCGAGAATCAAGGCTACAACGCTCTCGTGAAGGTGTTGAAAAAGGGTGAACCTCGCTGGGTCGTGGAAGAGGTCAAAGCCTCTCAATTGCGTGGTCGAGGGGGAGCGGGTTTCCCGACCGGACTGAAGTGGGAGTTATTAGCCAACCAGCGCAACGGACAGGGCAAATATCTGGTTTGTAACGCAGATGAAGGCGACCCCGGTGCTTACATGGATCGCAGTGTCCTGGAAGGCAATCCACACAGCATCATCGAAGGAATGCTGATCGGCGGATACGCCACCGGCGCCAATCAGGGTGTGGTTTACGTTCGTAACGAATACCCAATGGCGATCAAGCATCTCATGATTGCTCTGCGACAGTGCCACGAGATGGGATTGCTGGGAAAGAACATTCTGGGGACGAATTTTTCGTTTGATATCAAATTGGTTCGTGGAGCCGGGGCGTTCGTTTGCGGCGAAGAAACCGCTTTAATACGTTCGGTTGAAGGCAAGATGGGCGAACCCAAACAACGCCCGCCATTCCCAGTCGAAAAAGGCATCGACGGAAAACCCACCGCCATCAACAACGTGGAGACCTGGGCCAATATCCCGGTCATCATCGCCGAAGGCGCCAAAGAATTTTCCAAAGTCGGAACCAAAGGCAGCAGCGGTACCAAGATTTTCAGCCTGGTAGGCAAGATTAAGAACACCGGTCTGGTGGAAGTGCCTATGGGCATCTCCATCAAGGAAATCATCAGCGACATCGGCGGCGGACCGGTTTCCAAAGCCAAGATTAAGGCGGTGCAAACCGGAGGACCATCGGGTGGTTGCATTCCCGCCGACCGATTTGATTTGCCCATCGATTACGACAGTCTGACCAAAGCCGGTTCCATCATGGGTTCGGGCGGCATGATCGTCATGGACGAAAACACCTGCATGGTCGATGTCGCCAAGTATTTCATGAACTTCCTCAAGGATGAGTCCTGCGGCAAATGCTTTACTTGCCGCAAAGGCATCCAGCGAATGTATGAAATTGTCGAAGACGTCTCCAAAGGTGAAGGGACGCTGGATCGGTTGGCTTTGCTCGAAGAACTGGCCAATGTGGTCAAAGATACCACGATGTGCGGTTTGGGACAGACCGCGCCGAATCCGGTGCTGTCCACCCTGCGGTATTTCCGCGACGAATATGTGGAACATGTTAAAAACAAACACTGCCCCGCCGGGGTGTGCAAAGCCCTGATTACCTATTCGATCAATGAAAACTGCACCGGATGTACGGTGTGCGTGAAGTCCTGTCCGGAAAATGCCATTTTCGGTGAGCGGAAGCAACCGCACCGAATTGAACCGGAGAAATGCATCAAATGCGGAGCTTGTAAGGCCGTTTGTAAGTTCGAAGCAGTCACCGTGGCCTGAGGATCAAACGATATGATTACGCTGACCATAAACGGTTTGGAGGTTTCGGTAGAAGAGGGCAGTACCCTTCTGGAAGCGGCCCAGTTTTATGGTTTCCCAATCCCTACGCTGTGCCACATGGAAGGTCTGACGCCTTATGGTGCCTGTCGGTTGTGCGTGGTGGAGATTGGCGAGGGTCCCAAAGCGAAACTGGTTTCGTCGTGTACCTATCCAGCCCAGGAAGGGCTGAAGGTACGAACCGCCTCCTCGCGAGTATTGAAAGCCCGCAAAATGATTCTGGAGCTTCTGCTGGCTTCGTGCCCGCAATCCAAAGTGATTCAGGATTTGGCCTCTGCTCATCAAATTCGGCAGCAGCGTTTCCGCCAGGAACACGAAGACTGCATTCTTTGCGGTTTGTGCGTGCGGATGTGCAAGGAACAGATGGTGGCTCAGGCGATTGGTTTTCGAGGACGAGGAGAGAAGCGCAGCATCGGCACTCCGTTCGACATCAAATCAGAGCAGTGCCGTCTGTGCGGCGGTTGCATTTATGTGTGCCCCGCCTGTCAGTTGCGTTGCACCTTTACCGAACCGGACAAAGCCATTTGCGGCGGCTGTGCCAACCTCAGTCCGCCTTGTGTGGAAAAGGAACCATTCGACGACATGATGTGCTATATGCAGCCATGCGTCGCCTGCGAAATAAAAAAGGATTAATTACGGAGGAGTAAATTCAATGTCGCTTACATTTTCAAGGGTCAACTCGTCTGCTGCCACGCTTACCAAAAACAGAACGGAAGGTTCTGTCACGCCGGCGTCGGGCATGTGTGTAACGTGCGTGGATGGTTGCGTCGGCATGTGTGAAATCGGCAAATCCGCCTATCGCGGTCACGAAGTCATTTACCCGCAGCCTTTCGGCGTCATCACCACTGCGGCGGAAAAGACCTATCCGGTGGATTATTCGCACTTCAATATCATGGGCACCGCCGTCGGCGCTCACGGCATTGAAGCCGACAGCGATAAGGCGGTCTTTCCGGCCGTCAATCTGGAAGTGGCCTTCGGCCATGACAAGGGCATCAAGTTCCATTATCCCTGGATCATTCCCGGCATCGGTTCGACCAACATTGCCAAGAACAACTGGGAAGG
>CAIVHJ010000102.1 GCA_903905665.1 uncultured Phycisphaerales bacterium | reverse complement strand
CTTTCTTCCCTTGCTCGTTCGGGTCATTTGCAGGATACTGCGTTTCATTGTTTGGCTCCTTGTGTAGAGGGTTTTTGACAATACCATCTTACTCGGAGCCACTCTTTTTTCAGAATTTCAACTAATTATGGCATCCCGCCTCAGCTTGAGTCTGGTGGAGTGGGTCTGTCCACCAATTATTGAAATCGCTGCTGTTAGACCATGATGGTGCGCAAGCACACCCTGCAAAACTCCGCCGGGTTTTGATCCAATTTAGGTAGAGTGTGCCGTTTCGAATAAAATCCCGCGAGATTGCGCTGGACAGGAAGCCATCAATTGGATAAAAAGGTCAACACGCCTCCGGTAAAAGTCGAACAGTGCGTGATACGAACAGGAAACCAGAAATCTGTATCTTGTGTGGATCAGTCTAATTTCTGGTAGCTGTCTTCGGAGGACAAACATGGATCAGACTTGGGAGTCCGAATTTCGAGAGCGGATGCGCTCATTTGAGTTGACGCGCCCGCCCCGAAAACATGAAGTGTCAATCTCGCTGAAGGTTCGCGTCATTTCAGGATGCTTTCATCGTCAGCACTCACCGCACGCGTACGCGCTCATTTGTAAGCATCTCGCGTCTATCGACCCCGCGAAGTCGGAATTCGCATTTGTCGAACACGAGAGTGGGCCGGAGTTGTTGGTTTATTTGGCCCTCGCGACTGCCGGTGTCACACTCGCTAAGAGCGTCATTGATCTCATTATCGCGATCATCACAGCTCGGGCTAAGGGCATCAAGAACGGCGATCGACCAGACGAGCCGATCGAGATAATTATCCGCCGAGTTGGTGAAGGCGATAAGTTCGTCGAAGAAAAAATCCTCCGCATTGGACCCAGTGACCCTGTTAATCGTGAGCAAATCGATACGCAGATTAACGCTGCCCTGAAACGCATCGCAGGTAAGGGCGGCACAAAGACCGCTATCCCGCGTATCAAGGCGACGCGCCACAAGCGGCGCGCCCCTTAGCTGCAATGTACTGTAAGGTAAGAAATAGCTTTGTAATTCGGTGGTGTGGACATGCCCACCCATTGTTGAAATCACTGTTGTAGGACAATGATGGTGAGCAAGCACACCCGACAACACTAGGGTTCTGTCATGCTGGATGAAGACAAATTCGAGGAATTCGCGGCGACACTTCGCTCAATGGTGCAACACGAGGCGACGCAGGTAGATCGCCGTCTGACGTGGCTCTGCCAGCTGCAGGGTTTCCTTTTCGCCTCATTGGGGTTCGCATGGGACAAGAGCCACCAACTCACGACGATTCTTTCGCTTCTGGGAATCGTCGTGGCGGTGCTTGTTTTCGTATCGTTGCTCGCTACAACATTCGCCACCGAACGCCTTCGCAAGTGCTGGCTCGCCTTGAAACCCCCCCAGTATCCCGGGCCTGACATATTTCGGATTCTATCCTGAGAGAGTGGCTGCGTCTGTCTTCTTTTGCCCTGAGCACATCCTCTGTATGGTCTTTGCCATTGCCTGGATACTTGTGCTCGCCGTGGCCTGATACGGATTCCGCTTGAATCATCCTGTGCGTCGAAGTTGGTTCACGCCAGGGGGCGCGGTGTTGTGTGATTATTCGTACCGTAGTGCTTCGACGGGGTCGAGGCGTGAGGCTTTGTAGGCGGGATAGATTCCCGAGACGACGCCGACGGTGGTGGCTGTCAGGAGGGCCATGATGACGGCGGACGCCGTCAACTGAGTTTTGAGCATGTCGTTGCTGACGGAAGTCAGGAAGTTGCACAGTGCGAATCCGAGGAACACGCCGATCGCCCCGCCGAGCAGGCTGATGGTGCTCGCTTCGATGAGGAACTGGTTGAGGATGTCGATACTTCGGGCGCCGACGGCGATTCGGACGCCGATTTCGCGCGTCCGCTCGGTCACGCTGACGAGCATGATGTTCATAATGCCGATCCCCCCGACGACCAGACTGATGCCGGAAATCGTGTAAAGGACCAGCGCCCAGATTTGGGTGAATTCGGCGATTTGGTTTCGCCATTCCTGCGGATTGAGTATCTGGAAATCGTCCTCGTCGCCGGCGCGAATTCGGTGAAGTCGGCGCAGCGTTCGCTTGACGTCGTCCGTCAACGGGTCGATGGACGCCTGATCCTTGGCCTGAAGCGTGATGGATTCGATAAACCGTATTCCGAAAATGTTGGTCTGGGCGGTTGAAATCGGAATCAGGACGATTTCGTCCATGTTGCGAAATCCTTTTTGACCCATTTGCTCCAGAACGCCGATGACCTTGAATCCTGTGGTTCGATTGATGCCGAGTTTGACCGCCTTGCCGACCGCGGGGGTGCCTCCAAAAAGTTCCCGCGCGACCTTGTACCCCAGTACGACCGTCTGTGTGCTGCCCGCGATGTCGTCCGGATGAAGAAATTCTCCACCCGCCAACTTCAGGTTGAACATCGAACCAAACTCCGTGTTGGTCCCGACAATCTCTGCCTGCATGTTGTGGTTAAAATACTTGATCTGGCCCTGCCCGCTGATTTGCGGAAGAACCGATTTGACGTATTTCGATTCGTTTCGGAGGATTTCTACGTCGGTGGATTTGAGCGATTTCCACGTGCCGACCGTGCGTCCGCCCCGCCGGGCCTGGCGGGGGAACACGGTGACGAGATTGGCGCCCATCTGGTCAAACTGGTCATAGATTTTTTTTCGCGCACCATACAGGACGCCGTTGGCGCTGATGACGGCGCCCACGCCGATGATGATGCCCACCGTCGCCAATATCGCGCGAAGCCAGTTCGCCCGGAGGCTTTGCAGCGCCATCAAAATGATTCGAAAAAAGAACACCCATTCCTCCCGTTAACTCTCGGTGTCCGCTTTTTGTTTTCGCAGTCCGTCGGCGTAGTTGAGGGCTGTATTGCGATCTTCGACGCTTTCGGCGATAAGTTCCTGGCGGTGATCGTGATCGACCGCTCGATCTTCGAGGATTTTTCCGTCGCGCATTTTGAGGATGCGCTGGGCCTGAGCGGCGATATTCATTTCATGCGTGACCAGAATGATCGTGACGCCGGAGGCGTGCAGGTTGTGGAAAATCTGCATGATCTGTTCGCCGGTTCTGGTGTCGAGGTTTCCGGTCGGTTCGTCGGCAAAAATGAGTGAGGGATTGTTGACGATTGCCCTTGCGATGGCGACGCGCTGGCGTTCCCCGCCGGACATTTCGTTGGGTTTGTGATGAGCGCGCTGGGTGAGTCCGACGCGTTCAAGGGCCGCCATGGCGGATCTGTGCGTGTTTCGCTGACGGGCGTAAACCAGCGGGAGCGCCACGTTGTCCACCGCACGCGTGCGTTCGATCAGGTTGAACGTCTGAAAGACAAAACCGATTTGGCGGTTGCGAAGTTTCGCGAGTTCGCGGCTGCTCAAACTGCTGACCAAAACGTTATCGAACCGGAACGTTCCCGACGTCGGCCGGTCGAGGCAGCCCAGCAGGTGCATCAGCGTGCTTTTGCCGCTTCCGGATGGGCCGGTAATGCTGATCATTTCGCCTTGGGCGATGCTGAGATCGACCCCGTCGAGCGCGCGGACCACCGACTCGCCCATTCGATAATGCTTGTGTAGATTTCGTATCTCAATCATGCTGACCGCTCGTGCCTCGTGATCTGCTATTCAATCTCGCCGAAACAAACTCTTAGACTTCTGAACTCCCAAACTCCTGAACTCTTAAACTCTTGAACTTCCTATTCTTCCATGTCTTCTTCGCGGGCGACCTCCTCGCCTTTGTGATTGTGGGGAAGTTTGGTGTACACGACATCGCCTTCTTTCAGTCCGTCGATGACCTGTGTGTACTGACCGTTATCGAGGCCCGCGCGGAATTCTTTCCACTGGGGGACTTTTTTACCGGGAGTTTTTCGGGATTCGACCTGCATGTAGATGCCCTTCTGCCCGCCGACGTACCGAACGGCTTCGTTGGGAACGAGGACGGCGTCGTTCACTTTTTCGGAAACGAATTCCACCGTGGCATGCATTCCGATGAAAAGTTTGCTGCTGTTGGGGGAGGTCAGGCGGATGCGAACGATGTACGTCACGATGCCGGCGGTCTTGTTTGGCTCAGGTTCGATCCGATCGATCGTTCCTTCAAACACTTCGTCGGGAAATGCTTCCACGGTGACCTTGACGGGTGTGCCGCTCGAAAACGGCGGGACGTTCGGGGGATCGGATTCTTCTGCCGTGGGTTCGCTGGGGGTCGAAGCGACCGCAAGGGGTTCTTTCGGCGGCTCTTTTTCGTAGGTTCCCGGTCTTGCTTCGACCGGAGCGATGTCGTGGACGCGTCCGATTTCTGCTTCATCGACTTCCGTGTGAACATAGAATTCGCTGATGTCCGCCAAAGTGGCGAGAGGAGTGCCGCCGGTCAGCGAACGACTTCCGCTGACGATCACCATGCCCTTTCGGGCGTAGAGTTTTGACAGCATTCCGTCCGACGGCGCCACGACGCGGGTTTCCTTGACTCGTTTTTGGGCGTCTGCCAAGTCGTCCTTGGCTTTGGCGACAGCCAACTCCGCCTGCTTTACGTCAAGATTGGCCAGATCAATGTTGCTTTCTGCTCGGCGCAAGTCGGCTTCAGCCTGTTTTTTCTGCGCCAGCAGCGAATCTCTCTGCGACGCGACCTGGCGAAGTTCGTCCGGGTGCGTCTGTCCCTCTTCTTCCAGTTTCTTGGTTTTGCCGTATTCAAATTCAGCGTATTCCAGTTGGGAGTTGGTTTGGTCCAGTCGTGCCTGAGCCATCGGCAGACTGACTTCCTTTGCCTGATAGAGCGAGGTCTTGGCGCGGTCGAGATTGATCCCGGCTTGTTCAAGCGCCTTGGTGAAAATATCGAAGCTGCGCTGCTCGTCTTCGGGATCCAGAGTCACCAGCAGGTCGCCGGCGTGAACCAGTTTGCCCACCTCAAAAGGCGTTTCATCCACGGTTCCCCCGGCTTCGGATTTGATCTCCACGCGGTCCTTGGGTTCGATTTCACCGTCGGCGGTGATGGGGATCGTCAGATCACCTCGTTTGAGCGTGGCAATGTCGCCCGCAAGCCAACTGAACTGAATTTTGGCGCTGCGGGTCAGCACCATCCACAACATCCCCACGATGAGGACCAGAGCGATCCCAATGAACCATTTGAAAATTGTCTTTTTCATGAGTTTGATCCGTGCCGACAAAGTTTCCAGTGGATGAGGTAATTAAAAGGTATTCGATCGCCGTGGTAAGTCATTTTGCGAAAAAACAATCCCGAATCATCCGTGCGGAGTCTCGTCCGCTTTTGTCTTGTGGTAGTTGATACTTCCCCATGCGGTTGGGGGACACGGACTCTGGATTCCCTTCACGATGCATCCCCGAAGACGATCAGAACGCTAACCCATTTAGCCCAATATAGTTATCTCACGAGCGGAATGCAATGACTCGCTGCCGAAGGCGTCGATTTGACCTCTCGGTGGCCGCATTCCTTGCCCAAGTGTGGGGTTCGTTTTGATTCGTCGCCTTCGGTGCGGGAGTAGATGGAGAATCACCTTGACCCCCTTGCGGGATCGCTGTAACCTCAAGTCTTTCCGATTGTTGCGTTTATCTATTGGAGGATTGGACCGTGGTGACGATGACCCAATCGCGTGCGATTGTACCCGCCGAGCGTACCCGTGAAATCAAATATGCCGTCCGTGATGTTTTGTCGGTGGCGGACGAGGCAGCCAAAGCCGGGAAGAAGATGAGGTATCTCAACATCGGCGATCCCAACATTTTTGATTTTGCCCCGCCCAGGCACATGATCGAAGCGACGTATGAAGCCATGAAGGCGAACAAGTTGGGATACGCGGCGACCTCAGGGATCAAGGAGGCGGTTGAGGCGGTTCGGCGCGAGGCGCAGCGCAAGGGAATCGGATCGATCAATCATGTCTATATTACGTCGGGGGCGAGCGAAGCCATCGATCTGGCGATGGGCGCACTGGTCAATCCGGGTGAAAACGTGCTCACTCCGGCGCCGGGATATCCGCTTTACACCGCCATTCTGTCCAAACTCGGGGCGGTGAATAATCCGTATTTTCTGGATGAGGGAAACGATTGGCAACCGGACATCGAAGACATTCGGTCGAAGGTCAACAACAAAACCCGCGCGATCGTCTTGATCAATCCGAACAATCCGACGGGTTCTCTGTACACGACCAACGTGTTGGAGGAAATCATCCGTATCGCAATTGAGCGGAACCTTGTGATTCTGAGCGACGAGATTTACGACAAGTTGGTGTTCGATGGTAAACAGCATGTGTCCACGGCGTCGCTGTCGCGTGAAGCCAAGATCATCACGTTCAACGGATTGTCCAAGTCGTACGTGGTTCCCGGATTCCGAATCGGGTGGGGAATTGTGAGCGGGCCGGCCGGCGAATTGGAGGAATACTGCGAAGCCGTTCGGAAAATGGAACGGGCGCGGTTGTCCGCCAATCACCCCGAACAATATGCGATTAAACCCGCGCTCGAAGGTCCGCAGGATCATCTGAAGGAAATGATGGCCAAACTGACGCGTCGGCGCGACTTGATGGTCGAGAAATTTAATGCCATTTCAGGCGTGAGTTGCGTCAAGCCGGGCGGTGCGTTTTATGCGTTTCCGCGACTGGAAATCAAAATGAGCGATTCCGAGTTTGTCACGCGATTGATCCGTGAAACGGGTGTGGTGGTGGTTCCGGGCGACGGGTTCGGCCAACGACCGGGAACGAAGCATTTTCGCGTCGTTTTCCTGCCGCAGGAGGAAATTTTGGCCGAAGCGTTTGATGCGATCGGTCGTCTGGTTTCGAAATGCCGCTGAAGAATGCGTGAAGTAAGAAACGTGAAACGGGGCGCGAACGGCGAGCGACGAACATGCGATGGTTGATGTTTTGGGTATTGGCGATCGGAGCCGTTTGCCTCCAGACGACGGTGGTTCCGCTGGCAGCAGTGAGCATTCCGGTTTTTCAGATTCATCACGTCTGTCCGCAATTGCTGATGGTTCTTTTGGTGCACTATTCCCTGCACGGTCGAGCGCCCGATGTGTTGATCGGCGGGTGGTTGCTGGGATTGCTGATCGATCTCAACACGGTGGTGCTGCCGGACCGGATGGCGCAGTTCGGCTGGGCGTCCATGGTGTATGGTTTGCTGACGCTGCTGATGTATTTAATTCGTGATTTTGTGTTCACGAGGAATCGCGTCACTTATTTTTCGCTGACGTTCGCGGCGTGCCTGATTGCCGAAGTGTGGATGCGATGGGTGTTGGGATTTTTCGGCGGTTCGACGGTGGTGTGGTGGCCGCTGCTTCTTTCCAGTTTGGCGACGGCAGTTTATACCGCCGGGGTGGCCGTGATCGCCTATCGATTTTTGATTGGTCGGTCACGATTGCTGGGTTTGGCTTTTGCACCCAGCACGTTGAGAAAAGGAAGAACACGGTTTGTTTGAGTTCCGCCTTCGGATACTTCTCATCCTTTTGCTCGCCGGCTGGATGATCCTGGTCTTTCGGCTGGTGCAGCTCCAGATTGTTGAAGCAGATCGTTACCGACAGCAGGCGGATGCTTTGCTGATTCGATCCCAGACATTCATGGAGCCGGTTCGGGGCAGGATTCTGGATCGCAACGGTCGAGAGTTGGCTTCTGACGAACCCTGCTGGTCTATTTCTGTAGCCTACGGTTTGCTGACGAGTGACGAGAGTTACCTTCGGAAACTGGCACGCTCGATTCGTAAGTTTCCTGAGTTCCAGGGTCAGGATCCTCCGCCGATAGATCGCCTTGTGGAGCAACTGTCCGAGCAGGCCCGATCGCTCCGGCCGGAATTGGCGGCATTTGCACATCGAACGCCGACCGAATTTGAACAGGACGTACAGAAGATTCTCGATCGGGTGCAACGAATCAAACGATCGGTGGAGCGAGTCCATCGGCGCGAAGTGACGATTCAAGAGGAGATTGAGGTTCATCCTTTGATCACCAACCTGGACCAGAATCGCCAGATTCAGGCCCGTCAATTGTTGATGTCACGGTTTCCGTGGTTGTACCGGACGGGGGCGGTGGACGTGGTGGATTCGAGCCGACGGGTTTATCACGCGGGTCCGGCGATGGCGCACGTGATGGGTCGTGTCGCGCCGGTTCAGGCGCAGGATGTTGAGAAACGTCCGTTTTTTGCAGACGGGGAGATTGTGGATTGGGGAGGGTACACCGACGACGACGTGATCGGAAGCGCCGGCGTGGAATGGTCGTCTGAACGAATGTTGCGAGGATCACGGGGTCGGGTCGTGACTTTTTACGATGACCGTCCCGCCGAACGTCGGGAGGCGGTTCAGGGGGGCGATGTCGCGTTGACGATCGATTCGGACCTGCAAAATGAGATTTACGAATTGCTGGGTCGAGAGGTGGGTGTTCATTCGACGATTCCGGGCGGAGCGGTGGTGGTAGTGGACATTGCGACGCGCGAAGTGTTGGCGATGGTGAGTTATCCCTCTTACGATCCCAGCCGGTGGAATGAGCAGTACGAATCGCTCAGCGACGACACGCTGCACCGGCCGTTGTGGTTTCGCGCGGCGGCGCATGCCTGCGCCCCGGGATCGATCATGAAACCGCTGACGATCGTGGCGGCTCAGTCCAGCGGGATGATTGACGAATCCTACACCTACGAATGCCGAGGGAGTTTGTTTCCGGAAAATCCGAAGGAGTGGCGATGCTGGTCGGCGGCGGGGTCTCGCGAGCCGATGCATCACGGGGTCCTCAATTGCGAAGAAGCCCTCAAGCACAGTTGCAACGTGTTTTGTTTTCATCTGGGGGATCGCCTGGGCGTGGCGGAATTGTGCAACTGGTTCGATATGGTGGGGATCGGGCGAACGACGGGGATCGGCTTGCGTGAAGAACAAGTCGGAATTCTTCCGACGCCGAGTTGGCTTGAGACGCATCGTGGTCGTCCTGCCAGTCGCGGCGACGGCCGCAACTATGCCATCGGTCAGGGTGAGGTGGAACTCACGCCGATTCAGGCGGTCAATCTGGTGGCCACATACGCCAGTGGAGTGTATCAACCTTTGACGTTGGTTCGCAGGACCGATTCTACGCCCGGTGGAACTTCGGAGGTTTCATTCGACACGACACCGAGTTGGACGTTGCCGGTTTCGCCTTCGGTCTGGGGGATCATTCGGCGCGGGATGTACGATGTCGTGAATGAGGAAGGGGGTACGGCGAGGAAGTACGCGCATCTGGATCATCCGGAATATGTACTATGTGGAAAGAGCGGCAGTGCCGAAGTCAGTCGCTGGGTGACACAGTATCGGATTGATCTGGAAGTAGAGGGCCAAAAACTTTCCAGGACCGTTCCGGCGGATTCGCTCCGAATGGCGAAAGACAAATTTCGTGCGAAATATCCCGAATACAAGGATATCCCGTTTACGGCCCATCCGGCGGCGTATTGGCCCGCGCACGAAAAACGCGAAGGGGAGCGGTTGGACTCTCATGCGTGGTTTGTGGCGTTTCTCCAGAAGAAAAATTCCTCCGGTTCGCCGATCTGGACGATTCCTCCTCGAGTGGCGATCGCCGTCGAACTGGATTTCGGTGAGAGCGGGGGACGAAACTCCGGTCCCCTCTGCCGCGACGTGGCGCGACTAATTCTGGACCGGTTTCCGCAATACGTCCGATGATCTTCGACGGTGAATTTCGGATTGGAAAGTCTCTTGTTGACTATTTGAATCACGCGGATTTTGCACTTTTCGTTTGGTCGTTCTTTGTTACGATGGGTTTTTATGCGAACGAAGGGGCCATGGTTAACGATTCCCGGATGGGTGGTTTTGTCGGCGGTGGGTGCGCTTTGGACTGTCGGTCTGTTGGCGCTGGTTGCCGCCGAAGGCCAGGCGGGCGTTCCGCTTCACGTCGCCGATCGGCAATTGTTTTTCATCATAGTGGCGATTGTGTTGGCGTGGGTTTGTATTCGAATCGGATATCAACGACTGGGTCGTTGGTCGTATGCGCTGTTTGTGGCTAGCCTCGCGTTGCTGGTCCTGTTGGTTCTGGCAAGAATCTGCGGAGGATTGCCGCTCATTCGTCCGATCAAGGGTGCTTATCGCTGGATCGATCTGGGGTGGATCAATCTGCAACCGTCGGAAGTCATGAAAGTTGCCTATCTGCTTGCGCTGGGATGGTATCTGAAGCACAAAAAAAATCACCAGACGCTTTCGGGTTTAATCGGGCCGTTCGCGCTGACTGTTGTTCCGATGTTTCTGACGTTGCTGCAACCTGATCTGGGGACGACACTGCTGTTGATGCCGGTCCTGTTTTTGGTGCTGTTTGCCACCGGTGCTCGTTTGAAGCATCTGGTGGGCATTGTGGGGCTGGCGATTCTGGTCGCACCGATTCTTTGGGGCAGAATGGAGGAGTATCAACGAGGCCGCATCGTGGGATTGATGTTGCAGAATGAATCCGTCAAAGCGTCGATGATCGACGAGCCGGAAAAATGGACCTGGTTGACCCGCGATCCGGAAATGACAGCCTCCGGTTACGAACACGATGACGGGTTCCAACTGTTGCGGTCCAAGGCGGCCCTGAGTGGAGGCGGATTGAACGGTCGCGGCTGGAAACAGGGTTTGTTTGTTCAGTACGGTTTCCTGCCCGAACGACACAACGATTTCATCTTCGCCATCATCGGGGAGCAGTGGGGAACGGTTGGATGTCTGGTCGTCATGCTGTGTTATCTGGTGATCGCCGTGGCGGGTCTGGAAATCGCGTCGTCCACGTCGGAACCGTTCGGAAAACTTCTCGCAGTGGGGGTCGTGGCCCAGATCGTCGCCCAGGTGTTCATCAACGTCGGAATGACGATGGGACTGATGCCGGTGACGGGTATGACGCTGCCGTTCGTGAGCTACGGCGGAAGCAGCATGTTTGTCAGCATGGTTCAGGTGGCGCTGTTGATCAGCGTGTCGCGATATCGGCCCTACTTGCTGGGTCCAAGACCTTTCGAGGGAAGCCTGCTCGAATACGCCGGTTTGGGTTGACTTTCACCGTTTTCACCGATACGCTCGATTACAACGGTGTCGGGCAGTTCCGACTCTGGTCGCGCGATGGGGGTAAAGCGAGTTCATCTATTACCGGTTGGATGTTTACTTGACGAGGGATTGACGAATGCTTATTCGAATGGACCTTGCGCGGATCATTATTCGCGAGAATGACGAGCAGCAGATCATCATTCTGAAAGAACGAGACGGGAACCGCCAGTTTCCAATCGTAATCGGGATTTACGAAGCCTCGGCGATTGATCGTCGCGTCAAAGGCATTCAGACGCCCCGTCCCATGACCCACGATTTGATGGCTCGGGTGATCGAATCCCTCGATTGCGAACTGGAACAGATTGTCATTCATGACCTGCGCGATCATACGTTCTTCGCCAAACTCGTCATCCGCCAAAACGGCAAACTCGTCGAAGTCGATGCCCGCCCCTCCGATGCCATCGCGCTGGGCGTCGCAGGCGAAGTCCCTCTTTACGTCGAAGACAAGGTGCTCAACTCTGTGACGTGATCGCCGGCGATCCACGTTCCGGGCCCAGCTTCCAGTATCCGTCGCAAAAATTCCCCCTTGGAACAAGTTGTGGAGTTGTGTCGAAGATGTGTTGAAGTTTTGTCGGAGATTGTTACAGTCTGGTCCATGCCTGAACCGACTCGAATCCTTCCGCGAATGCACCCGATTTGGGGCTGGTTTCTCCCGCTTCTGACGCTGTTCCTGCAGTCTATCATCTATCTCGGCATGAACTGGGAAACACCGGGGATCGATTGGTGGTTTCTGACGTTCGTGTGTCTGGTTCCGTGGACCGTCTGGGTGGTTTTGGTTCCGGGTCGATGGACGGCGCATTTGGGGAGTTACCTGCTGGGTGTGGCATTTTACGCCGTCAACATGTATTCGATCCGGCAGATTACCCCCGACGGTTATGACGGGCTGTGTTTTTATTATGGGATGTTTTACTGGCTCTATGGGGGGCTGGTTCGGGAGATTTACCGCCGGCTGGGATGGTCGCTTGTGGCGATCGTTCCCGTCGTTTGGGTCGCCACGGAGCAACTCCGCAGCGTCGGACCGTTGGCATTCCCGTTTATGTTTTTGGCCCATGGAAATTATCAGCGGCTGGTGCTGATTCAGATCAGCGACGTGACCGGGGCGGTCGGTGTCAGCTTCGTCGTGGCGATGATCAACGGTTTGTTGGCGTCGGTGTGGCTCCATTATCGGCGTCCGCCGGCGGTTCGGGGGACGGGTCGATGTCTGGTTCGACCGGCGGTGGCCACGTTGATCGTTTTGGCGGGGACGTTGTTGTATGGTTCGATTCAGTTGTATCGAGGAACGATGCGAGCGGGCCCGAGAGTGGCGGTGATTCAAGGGGATTATCCTTCGACGGTTCCTTCCTCGGATGCACAGGAAGGGCCCACCGAGAGCGATAAAGCCCGGACGTATTTCCAACTGATGGAACAGGCAGCCGAATTTCATCCCGATTTGTTTCTGTTTCCCGAAACGCCATGGATGATGTACCTCAACGATGAATATCTGAAAACGACCAGCGTGGATACCAAGTACCGCCGCTATCTTCTTTTTCAGGAGACCAGTCGTTTGTTCGATCAGATTTTCCGCGAACAGGCCCGGCGCTATTCCGCCACCGTGGTGGTGGGCGCGGCTTCGATCGAGTTTTATCAAACCGTGATCTTTCCGTGCAGGAAATACAATTCCGCTTTTGTTTATTCGCCCCGCGCCGACGGGAAATCTCGTTACGACAAGGTCAAACTCGTCGTCTTCGGTGAATTTACGCCGTTTCGGTATTGGCCTTATGGTCTCCATACCCTCTACCGCTGGCTCGACAGTTTTAATCCTTTCAGTCTCCCCGAAGACGAATTTTCCCTCGTTGCCGGAAAAACATTTACCTCCTTTGAGATGACCGATGTGCACAATCGCACGTATCGGTTCGGAATCCCGATTTGCTTCGAGGACCTCTTGCCGGAGGTCAGTCGGCGATTCACGCTCGGTCCCGACGGACAGAAACAGGTGGATTTTCTACTGAGCATGAGCAACGACGGATGGTTCAATCACAGCGCCATCGTGCCTCAGCATCTGGCGGTTTGCGCCTTTCGCGCGGTGGAAAATCGCGTGGGGATCGCACGATCGGTCAATACCGCTTGTAGCGGCTTCGTCGATCCCAACGGACGCATTCACGACGTCGTGCGCGTCCATGGTCGATCTCTCGGCAGAGGCTTGTTCGGATATTCCGTGGCCCACGTCGGCGTGGATTCTCGACTGACATGGTATACTCGGTACGGTGACTGGTTCGGTTATCTCTGTTCGATTCTGTGCGCTCTTTTGTTGCTGCTCGCATTGATCAAACGTCGGTCCGCCGTGAAGAACATTCACTCGGCCGATTCGCAAACGAGGTGAGCCGTGAAAAACGTTTATATGATCTTCGGTCTGATGGGGTTGGCGGCTCTTGCCGGGTGGGGTTTGACCCGTGCGCTGCGAATCGAAAATCAGTCCCGGCGCGCCGAGGTCGCGCGTCATGTGATTTTGGAGATTCCGACTCAGGAAGGCGATCTCAAGACGATTCTTCAGAAGGAAGCGGAAAAAGCACGTCAGCAGAACCTCAAGCCGTTTGTGGAAGTGACCGCCACGTGGTGCGGACCGTGTCAGAGGCTGCTCAAGTGCATGGACGATCCGCGAATGGTCGATGCTTTTTCCGGTACCTACATCATTCATCTCGACCACGATTTCTGGAAACCGCAATTCGAATCCGCCGGCATTGTCATCAACGGGATTCCGGCGTTTTATCGTCTGGATTCTGATGCCCATGTGACCGGCGTCGTCACCGGTGCTGCGTGGGCTGAGGATATTCCGGAAAACATCGCACCACCGCTCAAAAAATTCCTCAACGATTAAACCTATCTTATTGCGTCGCAACCTATTTTGTGTCATTCCACCATCGCTGGTGGAAACGAATCGTTGATTCAGTGCAACACGTGATTTGACGATGATATGAAGCAACGGCGATTGATGCGATTTGTCAACAAGAGACATGCGTCGCAACACAAAGAGACACAATTGGTTGCGAGTCGTATGGTCTGAATGCCACGTGTGTTTTCGTAAAGCAGCAATCTCAGTGAGGAATTCATGGCTAGCGAGAAACCGAGGATATTGATTGTTGATCCTGATGAATATGTCGCCCAGTCGTTGATCACGATTTTGGGGCGCAATGGATTCGGATTAATTCACGTTCCGGGCTTCAACGAAGCCGTTTCGGAACTGCAACGCCAAGTGGTCCATCTGGTAATCAGCGAAGTGAATTTGACGGGATCGGATGGTTTTGAGCTTTTGCGAGTTGTGAAAAGCAGATTTCCAGCGGTTGGGGTGCTGCTGATCACCGGCTACGGAACGATCGAAAGTGCCGTCGATGCCATCAAACTCGGCGCCTATGACTATCTCACCAAACCTCTTGTCGAAGAAGACATTCAGTTGGCGGTTGAACGGGCGCTCCAGCAACAGATGCTTTCGCTTGAAAACCAGCGGCTTCGCAGTCGTCTCGAGCGGCAATCGGGGTTGAGCACGATCGTCGGTCAGGATTACAAGATGCTGAAAATTTTCGACGTGATCGAAACCGTGGCGGATTCGAGGATTACGGTATTGATCACGGGGGCGTCGGGGACCGGCAAGAGTTTGATTGCGCGCGCGATTCATCGCCAAAGCGCACGACGAGAAGCGCCTTTCATCGAAGTCAGTTGCGGAGCGATTCCTGAAACGCTGCTGGAAAGCGAGTTGTTCGGTCACGTGAAGGGAGCGTTCACGGGGGCGGTGATAGACAAGCCGGGGCGGTTCAAAGCGGCGGATGGGGGCACGATATTTCTGGATGAGATTTCGACGGCGTCGCCGGCGTTGCAGGTAAAGTTGCTTCGGATATTGCAGGAGCGGCAATTCGAAGCGGTGGGGAGCAATCGGACCGAAACGGTCGATGTGCGGGTGATTTTGGCGACGAACGTGGATTTGCAGAAAGAGGTGGACGCCGGGCGGTTTCGGCAGGATTTGTTCTATCGGGTCAACGTCGTCAATATCGTGCTTCCCGGCTTGTCGGAACGTTTGAGCGATATTCCTTTGCTGGCGCAGCATTTTGTGAACAAATATCGGGACGAGGTTCGCAAGGACGTTGAGGGGATTGACGACGAGGCGATGCATGTGTTGCAGGGTTATCATTGGCCGGGAAACATTCGCGAACTGGAGAACGTAATCGAACGGGCGATGGTGTTCACGAAACGACGGAAGATTGTCGTGGAGGACCTGCCGCCGAATCTACAGAAGCCAATGCCGTCCGCCGTCGCCGTTTCGGAATTCAAACCGCAATCGCTGGAAGAATCGCTGCAGGAACCCGAAAAGAAAATCATCGCTTCGGCGCTGCGCACAAACCAATGGAACCGCCAAGCCACCGCCGACATGCTGCAAATCAACCGCACCACGCTGTACAAAAAAATGAAACGCCATGGACTGGACGTTGAAACACCGGAGTACGGATTGCGGAATTCGGAATGAGGAATGCGGAACCCCCCCCAAAAAAAAGACTCTACCGCAGAGATCGCAGAGCACGCAGAGGAGAATTGAAAATGGAAAATTGATTCCAAGGGGACAGGAGTCTTTCGGTTTAGGACTCCTGTCCCCTTCTCTTTCGCAGAGTCCCCTGCCAAAACAGTGACACACGGACATGTTCGCCTGAGGAATCGTTTTTCAGTGTCACTTTATTGTTACCCGGCTTGGCGTAATCACATTGAGGGGTTTTCTGTAACGTATTGGGAGACAATATGAAAATAAATTAAGATCAGAATTTTTCTTGAATCGCCACGGGCAGGTTGCTAACCTCAAGGATGACATGTTGATTGGGCCGTCTCTGCGTCGAGCATTGCAAAGAAGCACATCAGTTGCAATGGATTTTGACGGCTCTCAGGAATAGACTCAGATGGAGAGAGGGAAGAGGTGGCATGTGCTGGCCTCTGGGGACGAATCAGTTCTATCGCCGCATTTCTCAGATTTGTTGGCGCTTATTAACGATAAATGGGTCTCATTTCGTGAAGATACTCCGACGACCGCGAGGATCGGTGTGTATCTGTTTTCAGGTGTCATGTTTTTGATCCGCTGAGTGGGCTGACATTTCATTGAAGGAGGAAGGATCATGATCCAGCGATGGGGCAAACGAGCCGGTGCGTGCATGTTGGGTATGGTGATGTGCGGATTGTTGTTCGTATTGTCGGGCTGGGCGCAGGCTGAGCGGACTGATGAGCCTGTGACAGGTGACGACGATGCAGGGATCGTCTCGGCACCAGGCGAAGAAGAATGGCATCGGGCCGAGGTGGGAGGCGGGGTGCTGGTCTGGGACGGCACCGGGACGCAAATCTTCTGGTTTGATTCCATCAATCGGGAGTTGCTGGGTTATACAGGGAATGGATTGGGTGCGGCACTTGTGGCGCTCGAAGAGGAGACAGAGAGTTTCTATGAATTGCTGGACTCGAATCCGTTGTTGGCGGATGAATATACACTGGCCTCAGAAAGTACTGATAAAAGTGCGGGGGACTGGCAGCCGGCAACACGTGAGATGCTGCTGGGTCACGTCAGCGATCCATCCCGGACCGTGAATTTACGGACAATCAATCCCAAGACATCTACTTCTCAATTCATCACGCTCCCCCTAGCCAATGCAAATTGTGACGATCGGATCAAGATGTCTCATTCAAGCGATCCGGAGGTATTGGAAGAGGAGTTGTGGCGGGTGGTGTATGGTTGTGGGGATTCAACGTCGTGCGATTGCAATGACGGAGACCGATGTACTGGTGACATAATGACCAGTTCCAATCCCTGCGTGTGTCAGCATCCTGCCGTGGACTGCAATGACGGCAATTGCTGTACAACTGATTCCTGTAATTCAACGACTGGATGTATACACGCTCATCCGACCTGCGAACTCTGTTGTGGTGATCCTAGTCCGTGCTGTGGTAACTCTAATTCCTGCTGCGGAAAAACGGGAAGTCCGCCGGAGGGTGCAGAGTGCGGCTGCTTTGAGGCGTCCAATGACGCGCCTTGTGGTATTCCTTCGGCGTGTGGCTGTCGGGACTATACGGTAAAAGCAAGTCGCAGCGTCATCTACATCGAGCCGTGCAAACCGATAGAGCCGGTCGTGATCACCGTGAGTTGTACACAGTACAGCAATGAGCCTATTTCTTACAGCGGGGATTGCGGTCCGTACTACGCCATGATGGCGGATCGCACAGCTCAATCTTTGTCAGGAGGTTGCGGGGATTACGACGATCCGTGCGAAAATTCATGTAATATTTGTTGCTACGACAGCGGATCCGGGACCATCGCTGGAGGTCGAACGTTTGGCGGCGCGATGACCACCGCCAGTTGGGCCGAGGAGAAGAATGCACAAGGAGAGGTTATCGGTGAAGGAGCATTGTTCGCGTGGATCGGATACGGGACCGGCGGAGGAGTTCCGAAGGAGAGTTGTGCGATCTACGGAGTGGTGACGGCAAGCGGGTTGGCCATTGAACTGGCGAAGGAAGCGAAGAATGGCGAGTCGCTTGGAAAATTGAAATTGGAAGTTCAGACGGGTTCGGTCTGGAGCACGCATGGGCGTACTGCATTCAAACAGGATGGGCGCAAGACTGTCGAGATTGAAATCCGAGCCAAAAATTCCGGTGGGGGTGGGGGTGGATGTTGCGGAGGCGGAAGTGGAGGCGGAGGCGGCGGCAGGAGGAATGCGGACGATGACAGTTTCGTGGACACAGTTCCGGCGACTCGGATTACGTACAGCGGTTCCGGGGGTTCGCGGGAAGGTCAGGGCGAACGGACCATTCAAACCGTGCAGGATTCGGCATTGGAATACGTTGCCTATGTGGGCGAGCACATCGCCAGCGGGCCGGTGCTGGAGTATTACCACGCTTTGGACGACGTTCGACTGGGTATACCGGGGATCGGAGAAACGGCAACGGTTGCTTTGAAAGGCATGAACGGCAACTGGCAGTATCAGAAGGACTGGTGGACGGATTATCGGCATTTTCGGGCGGTACTGACCGATCCGAACGGGTTCAAATATGTTTATGAAGCCACACAGCCTACTTTCACCAGAGACAAAGACTGGGATGGGTTTTTCATTCCGATTTCCGAAGTGCATAACCCGGACAATTCGCTGCGAGCCGTCTATGTCAGCGAGCAGGTTCCGGGGACCAAGAAGTACAAAATCACCAAGCAAGTCGCTCCCGATGGTTCGAGCGCGCTGATTTATGCGTATGAACCGGATGCGGAGGGGCGGTTGTACAAACTGGCGAGCGTGAGCGTGGATGCCGACAACGACGGGACCGCTGACGGTCGTTCCGTATTGGTTACGTATGACGATCTGGGACGACTGGCGTGGTGGTCGCACGGATGTGATACGTGCGGTCAGACGATCGAATACGTCGGGGACACGCAGTATGTATCGAAGCGGTGGAACGCTCAGGGGCAGTTGCTGGCGGGGTATGAATACGATGACGATATGCAGATGACGAGGATGTATCGGGGTTCGGATAACCCTGCGGATCCGGGATATCAGTTATTGCGGGAAGTGATTCACAATCCGACGGAGACGCTCTACAAGAACTATGTGGATTCCACACACTACGAACTGACGCAAGTGGAAGGTTCTGTTGTGTCAGGACGGACCGACAAGTCGTACACGGAATACGACGGCGGGGGAACGGAACTGGTGACAACGTTTGGATTCAAGACAGACGGGCGTCCGTCCGAAACGATGTTGCCCAATGGGAAGATCATTCGCAAGTATTTCGGGACGAGCGGGTATGATGATGGTCGGGTGATTGAGCAGGCTCGTTTTGACGGAAGCAACGAAGCGATGATCACCCAGCGGCATTATACACAAATCAAGGGTCTGACCTTGCCGTATTCCTCGACGAATCCCTACGGAGGGACGACACAGAATAACTATGACCCCACGACGGCGCGTTTGTCGCAGACGTTTGAGCCGAGTTTCGGGGATTTCGGAACCACGAGCGGCAAACAGGGGCAGACGGAATACACCTACACCGCGAGTGGTCAGGTGGAACTCGAAAAGCACAAACGGCCCGACGGGCAGTTCACGATTACCAAGAACGTATATTATCCCAACGGCCTGCTCAAGGATCGGATCGAGGATTTTGGCGGAGCCGGTCTGACGACGCACTATGAATACAACGGATACAACGAACTGAGCAAGGTCGTCGATCCACGGGGCGTCGAAACCCACCGTTTCTACGACGATCAAAGCCGATTGCGACAGTCCTACACGCTGGAATGGAACAACGGTGTCGTCGGTTCCAATGCCGTCGAGGAGACACAGAATTTTTACGACGATCTCGGCCGGCTGATTCTCGTTCGAGGGGCGAAAGACGATCAATCATTCGCGCCCGGCAGTCCCGCCGATTGGAGCAATACGGGTTATGTGTACGACGTTTATGGCCGGAGAACGCAAACGATCGTCAACCCGGTCGTAACGATCGACGGCGAAGTTGTGACCAGTTTGACCGCCGGTCCGAACAGCGAAGTGACAGAGTATGAATATGATTATCAGGACCGCCTGGTCAGAACGACTTATCCCGACGGGCACTGGAGCAAGGTTGAATTTGACGGTCGCGGTCTGCAAACGGCAGAAGTTACCGGTTCCGGTGAAACGGAGTCACTGCGAACCAGTTACGAATACGATCTCAACGGCAACCTGACGCAAGTGACGGAACCGTCCGGCAAAGTGACGATCCATCATTACGATGGATTCGACCGTCGATATGAGACGATCGAGGGAACGAAGATTACGCACTATGTCTATGCTCCAGCCCCATCGCACAGTCAGCCGACGCGGGTGTGGATCGAGGACACGGCGGCGGGAACGGTGCTGTCGGATGTGACGTATCAGTACGACAAGTTGGGGCGGGTGTGGCAGCAGAGACAGCGAGTCGGGGCTGGAGCCGACAACAACACCAGCGACAGCATTGCACTGACCACGTTTGACGTGCTGGGGCGGACGGAGATGCAGATCGCCAAGGCTCTGAATAACACCACGCCAAACAATGTTCAGCAAGGTGACAGGGTCACCGCCTATACCTATGACAACCTGAACCGGCGGTTGGCGGTTGCCATTTTGGATAACAAGCCGTCGGTTGGCGGAGTGCAGACGTTCCGCCGGCAGGAATTCGTCTATGACAACAGCGGCAATATCGCCCAGCAAAAAGTTTTCAAGGATGCCGCCAACTATTTACTCACGACCACCAGTTACGATGGTCGGGGACTCGCCGTCAAAGTGACCGATCCTGAGAATCACTGGCAGGAGAGTGCTTACGATTCGCAGGGGCATTTGATCAAACAAATGGCTAAGAACAATCTGGGGACCGCTCTGCGCCAGCAGCGATGGATTTACGACGGGTTGGGGCAGTTGGAAACGACGGTGGTCTTTGCGGATGCCAATGACGAGGGTTCGGTCGACCTGACGGCGGATCAGGTGACGGGATATACGTATGAGCATGGTCGGGTCAGGACGATCGTGACGTACAACAACGGCACGGACGTTCCGCATGTGACGGTGTATGACTACGATGAACTGGGTCGGCAGGAGACAGTGACCGATCCGCTGGGGAATTGGCAGCAGAGCGTCTATGCCTCGGCTGGCGATGACGTTGGCCTGGTCACCCGGCAACTGGTTTCTGACGGGATCGGGGTGAGGACGATTCAGTTCGTCTATGACGATCGGGACCGGATGATCCGGCGGATTGAGCATGGGCCGGTAAATGTGGATGCCGAAGGACCTGACGACCTGATCACGCAGTATCAATACGATGCCGCCGGTCGCAAAGTGCTGATCACTGACGCGGAGAATAAGCAGACGAAGTATGGCTACAATTTGCTCGGTCAGCAGGTTCAGCAGATCGAAGCATTCGGGACGAGTCTGGCGCGGATCACGGATAGTGTGTACGACCGCTTGGGGCGTTTGACGGAACTGAAAGCCTACGATGGGGCGCAGGTCCAAAGCACGAAGTATGAATATGATCTTGCGGGCCGAAGGGTGAAAATTGCGTTCCCGGACGGCGCCCTCACAGGAACGGATAATATCCGGTACGTGTATAATCTGGCGGGTTGGTTGACGCAACGAACCGACCAGCGCGGTGCAGTGACGGGTTACACGTATGACAATCGCGGTTTGCTGTTAACGAAAACCGTAGGGTGGGCACTGCCCACCATTGATACGTTTACCTATGACGGAATCGGGAGAATGCGGTCCGCCAAACGGCAAGCCGGTTCGCCGCTTGTTGAAGTGAGCGAGAGTCACTTCGACTACAATGATCTGTCGCAGCTCACCTCTGAATCCCAGGAACTCCTGAACTCCGGAACCCCGAAACTTCTGAACTATTCCTGTGATCAGGCGGGAAACAGGAAGATGTTGGGATATCCGGCTGACGTTGGAGTGAACCTGACTTATACTGTCGATCCGTTGGGACGTGTGGACCAGATCAACAGGAACGGTACGCTGCTCGTGGATTACGATTACGTCGGCCAATTTCTCGACAAGCGGACGATCACCACGACGGCAGGGAATCAGATCGTGTACGACGTGGGTTACGACGATTATCGACGAGTCAATTCGATTGAGAATAAATTGACCAGTCCGTCCGCGATGCTCATGAGTTACGCGATGCCGAGGGACAAAGTCGGCAATGTGGATTTGATCACGGCAACCGGCCCCAATCAGCCGAGCGTGGATTACAGTTATGATGACCTCTATCGATTAACGAGTGCAACTTATGGCAACGGAATGGAATCGTTTGCGATGGATAATCTTGGCAATCGGAACAGCTATGGCGATACGAGACCCGGCGGAACTACCATTCCATACGGAGCCAATAACCCAGTCAATGAATACAGCACGATTTCCGGCCAGACGCTGACGTATGATCTGGCTGGTAATTTGACACATGACGAGTCTGGATTCGATTACACTTATGATGCGGACAATCGTTTGATTCGCGTGGTGAAGGGCGCAACGACGGTGACGTTTGATTATGACGCTCTGGGCCGTCGCATCCGAAAATCGGATGGAACAAACGACACGCTGTATTATTATGACGGCTTGAACATACTGGCTGCGTACGCCAGCACCGGGGCGTTGCAACGATACTTCATCAATGGCAGTCAGTACATCGACGAACACGTGCTGATGCACGATTCGGTTGACTCGTATTACCTGTTGGGAAATCTTTACTCTGTGACTGGATTGACCAGCGCAGATGGAGCGATCACCGAATCTTACACCTACGACAGCTACGGGAAGGTAGCAGGACTGGGCTCATCGGGGAACCCATATTATTTTACAGGTCAACCCCTCGACCTGATCGTCGGCAAACAACTCTACCATTACCGCGCGAGATTCTATGATCCCCTAAATGGCCGCTTCTTCCAGCGAGATCAACTCGGAATTTCAGAGCGGATCGACTTCGAGTATTTTTACAACGGAACGCCTGTTTGGTTGCGTAATCGGAGCGCGTCCAGTGTATATGCCTCCGGCTTCGATCTTTATGAATATGTATCCAGTATGCCCACGGGATTGGTCGATCCGACAGGTTACATGCCGCCGGGTAGTGAGCCCCCGGGGATGTGGTACGCTTGCTGCGATGGCGTGAAATATAATATGCGTACACAGACTTGTTGTAACAAAGTGGTTTACGACAGGCAGAAAGATCACGTTTGCTGCAAGGACTGCGATGGTGAAACAAAATATCTCGCGCTTCAGAGCATCTGGATTTGCAAACGAATACTCAATCATCCTTGGACGCGTTGGATCGTAATAGGATCGATTAGTCACACTTACATTTGCTGCAACGGATACAATAGCAATTGTTATGGTATGCAGTCCAATCAGTACAAACCGGGGGATAAACCGGGGTATCCTTCGGGACCGCCCACTAAAAAGGGAGATCCGATTTCTCCAGAAGCGTTTCCATTTGGAAATTGCACAGAAGTGAAGGTGTGTCCATCAGTCAAGTGTGCGAAATGTAATAATCCAACGGCCAATGATGACTACTCCCTTGCCGGACCAGGTGAAAATTGTCACGAATGGGCATGGTGTGGCGTCCCAGGATATTAAGCGAAACGCCTAGGAAGCGAATATGGGCATTCTAAAAAAGCATAGGGTTCCTTGTTGGTCCTACATTTGTGGTGCATTCCACACGTGTTTGGTGTTGTTTTGTTATTTCATCGTGAAGGATGGATTAAGTCGCAACGAAGGTGAAGTTGGAATGATTTGGCTTTGTTTCTACTATATCGATTTCCCACTGGGCATGGCAGCATATCCAATTTCGTATGTCTTTGATTGTCTCTTTGGAAGGCAGGTTAGGCTTGCGGATGAGAATCTATTCCTTGGGATTGTTTTTGGAATATTGGGAGGTATTCAATGGTTTTGTATTCCGTGGTTGATTAGTTCGCTGAGCAGGTGGGTGAAAGAACACATAAAGCAACGGCGGAGAATTCGTCATCTGTGTGTGACCTGTTGTTACAACCTGACCGGCAATGAGTCCGGTGTTTGCCCGGAGTGTGGGACGCCGATAGTGGAGGATGAAAAGTCCGCTGGTTGACGCAGTGGACGGATCAGCAAGACATCAGAAAAATGAAAAAGATGAGAATATGGAGAACAATCGGTTTCTTGTGTTTTGGACCATCACTTTGGTTCTTGACGTTGGACACTGCCATCGTTGAAATTGGACGTATTCAACGAAGTTACGGAATCCCTTCGATACTCGTTTGGATGGTCTTAGCCTCGTGGGCAGTAATCCATTGGTGTGCCATTTGGATAATGCTGTTTCAACCACAATTACTGCTATTCCGCAGTTTCTTCACCAAACCACAAGAGGAAGCAATTTCCGTTGCTCCGAGATATCGGCGTATCTTGGCTAACGGAATTGTGTTGGTTTTTGTGTTGGTGATGCTGGCGTTGATTTTGGTTATGAGCAGGACTTGGTAAAGCCGACTGGGAATCCTTGAACGTAACCTGCGTGTGGGACGCCGATAGTGAAGAATGAGAAGTCGGCTGGTTGACGCAGCGGACCAATGACGAGAGTTCGGTCGATCTGACGGCGGATCAGGTGACGGGATATACGTATGAGCATGGTCGGGTGAAGACGATCGTGACGTACAATAACGGCACGGATACTCCGCATGTGACGGTGTATGACTACGATGAATTAGGGCGGCAGTACAAAGTCACTGATCCGCTGGGGAATTGGCAGCAGAGCGTCTATGCGACGGCTGGCGATGACGTTGGGCTGGTTACCCGGCAGAAGATTTATGATGGGATCGGGGGGCGAACGATTCAGTTGGTCTATGACGATCGGGACCGGATGATCCGGCGGATCGAGCATGGGCCGGTGAATGTGGATGCCGAAGGGCCTGACGACCTGATCACGCAATATCAATACGATGCCGCCGGTTGCAAGTAATTCAAGGCGGAATGCAGCCGGCAGTGATTGTAATGGTCGATGATCCCGTCGATTACCCTGCGCATCCGCTGGTTGTCCGCCGTCAACCTGGCCGTCTGCCGATCTTCGGCTCCATGAGTCTTCTTACCGAAGACGGCTTGGGCACTCTCCAAGAGTTGCTTACGCCACTGATAGATCAGGTTGGGAGAGAGTCCTTCGCGGCGACAGATCTCTGAGAGACTCTTCTCGGAAGACAGGCTCTCCAGCACGATCTTGAGTTTCTTTTTCGGGGTCCAGATTCGACGATTTTCGATGCTCATGACGGTTCTCTTTTTGCGTTCAAGCCTCTGCCTCAACCCGGATCGACCCACCGACGGGGACCGGTCCCACAGGTGGGTCGGGGGGAAAGAAGGAAGAAGGGGGTGCCCGAGGGGGAAACTGGATACTCTGTTTCCCCCTCAAGCCCTTCCCCAAAACCGTCACTATACCACATCACCCCTTTGTCTCACTTCCTGTGAAACAGTACATGTTTTCCGTCATCACCCATACTGAAATAATCCATTGGAGGTAACACCATGAGATGACTTCTTGTGTTTCAACCCCTGAATTTCGCACCCCCATTCTCTTCTCGGCTATCGACTTCCGGCTGACGCAACAGACCACTGAGTAAGTTTACATAGTGAGACTCATTACGATCCCTCTCCCCTCAGGGGAAAGGGTAGGGTGAGGAGTGTAGATCGAGGCTGACGATGAGCCAAGGTACGGATATTCTTGGCTATGGATACGGTCTTTGATTTATTTATGAGGCAACTATCCCGAAGGGATGTGTTTTTAGGGGATTGCCAACCAATGTTCTTAATGCAGTTTTCCATTCATAATTCCTCATTCATAATTCATAATTT
>CAIVHJ010000101.1 GCA_903905665.1 uncultured Phycisphaerales bacterium | reverse complement strand
GATCAATCCGGCGTCTCCACGGCCATCGGCTACTTCCGCGAGAATCTGATCGAACGGCACCACCCGATGCCGAAACCGTCCCCGGCCCAGCATCAGATTCAAGACCAAAAAAGCGGTGGTCATTTCTCCGGGAACGAGAATCGTTTTCCCGAACAGTTCCTCAGAGCGAAGGGGTTCCCGCGCGACGATGAGCGGACCGTACCGATCCCCCACGCTGGCGCCGCAATGGAGCAAGGCATATCGGTCCTGCACATAAGGATACGCATGAAAACTGATCGCGCTGACGTGCAATTCACCCCGAACGGCGCGTTCATTCAGCGTTTGGATATCCTGCAAAACGTGTTCAAAACGCCATTTTCCGGTGTCGATCAAACCTCGTGCCAGTGCATAAAACATGAATGCATCATCGGGGTCGGGGCTATGGCCCAGTGTCAGCGTCGTTTTGTCCATAGTGAAGATCACTCCGTCACCGGATTAGGAAAGCAAGAGTTTAAGAGTTTAGGAGTTCAGGAGTTATGAAAAGCACGGATCATTGCGGTAAACCTCCATCACCGTTGATGATTCCACACCCTGGGCCTGAAATCCGGAATCCGCAATCAGAGATCATTTCTTCGACTTCAACAGGGGAAAACTTGTTGGTCGGGTCACTTTCGGGATGATATACTAGAGTGGACAGGGTGACAAACCCTCGCAAGACCGTTTCCGAATCGATTGAGCATTCACGTCCAGCCTGGTGGGTTCTTCTCGGGCGCACGGCAGGAAAGGCGGCAGCCATGAGGATTCTGATTAAAGAGAATCAATCGGTCATGGCGGATTTGAGTTTCGACCCCCAGCCCGTTCACATCGGTTCCCAGCCCGATTGTCAAATTCACCTTCCCGACATGCGCGTGGCTCAGCATCATGCGCTGCTGTCACCGCAGGATGATGGACAATGGGTGTTGGCGCACTTGGCTGGAGGAGCGTATTCAAAAACTCAGATCAACGGACATTCCGTTCAGGGGCTTGTTCGCGTGAACAACGCCGATCAGATTTCCATCGCCGATTTCCAGCTTCAGGTGTATCTGGAAATGGAATCCCGGCGGTTGGATGAAGGCATCAAAGAGGTTCGCATCATTGACGAGTTTCCGCTTCCACCCGGATCGGTTACCCGTTCCAAGCGAAAAGACGTCGTCCTGACGGCCCAGCGGCTGGACGATGCGGCGGATTTCGTTTTCAACCTCGGATCGTGCGGCGACATCGCCTCGGTCATGGATTGTGCCCTGAAGGAACTCATGCGCGTCTTCAAAGCTCGCGCGGTCTGGATGGGCGTACGCCGGCAACCACGAGGAGAACTCGAGTTCATTCAGGGACGCGACTACCGTGATCAGGTGTACGAAAAACCCCGCTTATATGACGCGGTTTTGTACCGCTGCATGAGTCGCGGAATCAACGTGTGGGTTCCGTCGTTTTCCGACGAGGAAACTCAGTCGATCATAGCCGCCCCGCTGGTCACTCCCGCCGGCCGCCTGGGGCTGGTCTATGTGGATTCGCTCAAAAACGGTCGCGCCTTGACCGAACAGGATCTCGATTATCTCATCCTCATGTGCTGCCACATCGCCAAGCAATTGCAGGCTGTCATCGGCGAGCAGTTGAAGTTGCGAAAAACGCTCGCCAGTGCCGAGGACAGCATCGTACAGGCCGTTCAGGCGAAGCTCGATCCCCATCTGGTCCCGGAGTGGCCTGACTTACAAGTGGCGGTTCATTGCAGCCCCGGAGAAGCCCAGGCCGGGGATATGTATGACGTGATGGAATTGCCCAACGGGGCGTCCGCGTTCCTGCTGGCTCACGTGAACGCGCCGGCGGTCGTTGCGGCCATCGCCATGGTTGAAACGCGAACGGCATTCCGAATCGCAGTGCTCCACGCCGATCTGCCCCATGTCATCCTCGGCCAATTGAGTTGGATGATCACTCGGCAACCTGAGAAAGTTCGGATGCACTGCGCCATCGTCATGGTGGACCCCCGAAACGGCGCCATGCTTTACAGCGTGGCAGGCCAGCCCGTTCCGGCCGTCATTGGACAAAGCGGTCAGCCCCGACGCCTGGAATGCACCGCCGCACCCGAACTCGGTACGGTTCCCAATTTCGAATACAAAACTCGAAAAGGAATCCTCGGATTGGATGAGTCTCTCGTGTTGTACACTTCAGGTGTTCCCAAAATGCAGGACTCCGACGGTCACGAACTCGGTGAAGAGCGATTTTTGGACTGCTTGTGCGATGGGTTCGGAATGCCCGCTCGAAAAGTCCTCAACGAGACCCTCGCTGATCTCGGAAGTTTCTTTGAGACAGGATACCGTCCCGAAGATGTGACCATCATGCTCGCACACCGCACCCGAAGCACCACGCCAACCCCCACCGAATAGATACTTCAAATCCTCAAGTTGACTGACTTTTTAAGGATTGACTGCGGATCGACATCTTCTTAGATCCAAGATCTGCGGGAATTCCAACCAAATCCCGAATACCGTGTGTGTTCGAGGCATGCCGTTGAGGATGCCTGGATCGGAGTGAAATGCTTGCCGATCGAGGGACATCTTCCTTTCGCACTTTTTAGGTGTTATTTAACATTCGAGGGCGACTATAAAAAAACAAACTGGCCTGCCGATGAAGATGTTTCACGACAAACTTCACGGAGGTCAATCTGATGATATTTTTGGCATTGGCATGGAACGCTCTGGTTCAACCATGTTTTCCTGTTTTTACTCAGCCTACCGCCCAGATTTTTCTTCGCTTGGCAACCGGTTGGATTTTGTGCACCGCTCGCCGGACCCTTACCGGCATCATATCCCTTCGACGATCCGGATCGACTTCGGGTCCACGACACGTATCATCGGTTTTTTTCGCGGGCGAGTTGGAACCCGATGCGGTTATGGGAATGGTTGGCTCGGTTGTTGGTCAAAGTATTTTATCCCAGTGGCGTGATACCGCTCGATCTGGACGACACGCTGTTTCATCACTGTGGCCGCAAGATGGACGGCGTCGGTTTCTGGCG
>CAIVHJ010000100.1 GCA_903905665.1 uncultured Phycisphaerales bacterium | reverse complement strand
GCCGGGTGTCTTCTTCCGGAATTCACCTGTGTCTGTGTTCCCAAGGGACACCTGTCTTTCTTCCAGACGCGTGTCACTTTTCATTGATCTCACCAGTCGAAAAACCCCTGAAATCCTGTACCACCCGCCACGGGCACAAGGAGATATGGTTCTCCGAGATCGTCATGGCGCAATTTTAACGAACAAAATAGACCGGTTTTCCAGAAAAAGCATGCAACCGGAAAGTTCGCTGGTAGAATAACTATCCGGTGGGGTGAATTTGTGCGTGGATGCCCCGCCACCAAACACAGCATGAGACCATTTCAACTTCAGTTCAACGCCTCGAATCCACTGGGCAACGTAATGTGGGCGGCGGGTCGTCCGGTGGCGGAACGGGTTCTTGGGCTTTCCGCGTTGAATTCCATCTACGAAACCGTCACCTCGGATATTAGCGAAGCGAATTTCATCAAGAAACTTTTCGACCTGATGCATGTACGCACTGAAGTTCCCGACGAAAACCTCGCTCGTATCCCGACAACAGGCCCGCTGGTCGTCGTCGCCAATCATCCCTTCGGCGGAATCGAAGGACTGGTGCTAGCGCAGATTCTGCAACGCGTCCGTCCCGACGTAAAAATTTTCGCCAACTACCTGCTGCGCGTCATGCCGGATTTCCACGATCTGTTTTTCTACGTCGATCCGTTCGGAACTCCGGATTCGTTCCGCCGCAATCTGGCATCGCTCAGGGCGGCTACGCGGTGGGTTCGCAACGGCGGGACACTGGGCGTGTTTCCGGCGGGTGAGGTTTCGCATCTCCAGTTGAATCGCGGTTGCATCACGGACCCGAACTGGAGCGACACCATCGCCCGTCTCATCCAGAACACCGGTGCGAGCGTATTGCCCGTCTTCTTCGAGGGATGCAACAGCCGGTTGTTTCAGATGGCGGGCTTGATCCATCCCCGCTTGCGCACGGTTTTGCTGCCGCGCGAATTTCTGAAACGATCTCACGGCACGATTTCAGTCCGCATCGGCCATTCGATTACACCCGCCCGTGTTCGGCAGTTTGTTCATCCGAAAGATTTGACGGCCTACTTGCGAGTGCGAACGTATATTCTCAAAGGACGGGAAACCCCGGAAACCCGCCGTTCGGCATTGCTTCCGTCGATTCACCGTCGAACCGATCGACCGCTTGTCGAAGCCGAATCCCCGGACATAATCCGATGCGAGATTGAGTCACTCCCCGCCAACCAACTCTTGCTGACCAGCAACGCTTTTTCGGTCGTGTGGGCCCGGGCCGACCAGATTCCTCACGCCCTGCGCGAGATTGGTCGGTTGCGAGAACTCACGTTTCGGAAGGTGGGCGAGGGGACGGGACGCGAAATCGATTTGGACCGGTTCGACGATTACTATCGGCATTTGATCGTTTGGAATCGCGAGCGAAACCACATCGTCGGATGTTATCGCATCGGTCCGACGGATGAAATCGTCCAGAAATTCGGCCTCGACGGCTTGTATACCAGCACGTTGTTCCGGTATCAGCCGGCGCTGATGACACAAATGGGACCCTCTCTGGAGATGGGACGATCGTTCGTGGTGGCGGAGTATCAGCGAAGTTACTCGTCGCTGATGTTGCTGTGGAAGGGGATCGGCCGATACGTCGTGGCTCACCCCCGATATCGAATTCTCTTCGGCGCCGTCAGCATCAGCAACGACTACCACACCACCACCAAACAGATTCTGATGAATTTCCTGAGGATGCACAATTACATGGAGGATTATGCGCGCCTCGTGCATCCGAGGAATCCACCGCGGCATACCCACCGAATGGATTACGACCAGCGGCTGGTCACGACGACGGTTCATGATCTCGATCAGGTGGACGAACTGATCCGCGAAATTGAGTTGGACGCCAAAAACATCCCCGTCCTGCTGCGTCAATATCTCAAACTCAACGCCAAACTCCTCGGATTCAACGTCGATACCGATTTTGGGGACGTGCTCGACGGCTTGATGATGGTGGACCTGACGCAGGTGGACCGTCCGGTTCTCAATCGCTATCTGGGCGACCAAGGATCGGAACAATTCCTTCGCCATCACGGATTTTGATCCCGTCTTCGTCGTCCACTCCCCCCGAATTGACTGCACTGGTGGATTCCCAGCGGTTTGTGGTACACTATGGTTTCGGACGGGTCCGACGGCATGTAGGTGCGATTGTAGCGACACGCCGGTGCCCGTGGGTCCATGAATATCCCGGTTTTTTGAGTCGGATTTGCGAACTTATGAACACCGACGATTTTTTCGATGTGGAAATTCAGCACGAAATTGATCAGGCGCTGGGAGACGGCAGCTTGATGGACTGGGTCGATCCGAAGATCGGCCCCAGCGCCGACGGTTCAACGCCGCTCCGTCGCGGAAAGGTCACTGCCGTTTCCGGCGATGACATTCTGGTCGATCTGGGCGGCAAGAGCGCCGGTCTGCTGTCGGTCAAACAAATGGGCGACGAACCCGTCCCGCAGGTCGGCGACACGATCGAGGTCATGGTCGTCAGTTACAAGCAGGACGAGGGCTTGCTGATTCTGTCGCGACAGGATGCCGTCACCGTCGCCACGTGGGACACGATCAAGATCGGATGCATCGCCGAGGGTCGCGTAACCGGAATGAACAAAGGCGGGCTGGAGATGGTCTTCGGCGGGATCAAGGCATTCATGCCGCTCAGTCAGGTCGATCGCGTCTTTGAACACGACGCCTCGGTCCACCTCAACAAGCGCCTCCGATGCAAAGTGCTCGAAATCCGGCGAAAAGAAAAAACGCTGATCGTGTCGCGCCGCGCGCTGCTGGAAGAAGAAGCCGCCGTCGCCCGCGAAGCGGTGTTTGCGTCGCTCACCGAGGGTCAGATCGTTCAGGGAACCGTGAAATCCATCATGCCCTACGGTGCGTTTGTGGACGTCGGAGGAGCCGACGGTTTGCTGCACATCGGCGACATGGGATACGGCCGGGTCGAAAATCCCCGCGCCATCGTCACCGAGGGTCAGCAGGTCGAGGTCAAGGTGCTCAAGGTGGACCGCGAAAATCAGAAAATCGCCCTGGGTCTCAAGCAGATCATGGCCGATCCGTGGATCGGCGCGACGATGAAGTATCCCGCAGACTCGATTGTGTCGGGAACCGTGACCCGGTTGGTGGATTTCGGAGCCTTTGTGGAACTCGAACCGGGCGTTGAAGGGCTGATTCCGCTTAGCGAGATGTCCTACGAACATCGCGTTCGAAACCCAAAGGAACTCGCCGACCAGGGTCAGGTGGTGCAGCTTCGCGTGCTGAGCGTGGACGAAACCAGGAGACGCATCAGCCTGTCGCTCAAACGAATGACCGAAGACCCGTGGATGGGCGCTTCGGTTCGCTGGCCGACGAATACGGTCGTGGACGGAACGATCAAACGGATCACCGAATTCGGCGCGTTTGTGGAACTCGCTCCGGGGGTGGAAGGACTCGTGCACATCAGCGAAATTTCCGACGCCCGAATCAACAACATCCGCGAAGCCGTTCAGGAAGGCCAGACCGTTTCGCTCAAAGTGCTCGGTGTGGACGAAGACAAGCGACGAATCTCCCTGTCGATCAAACAGGCCCGATACGCATCCGATTCGGTCTCCGCCAATCCCGACGCCTCTCGTTCGGAATCCGAAAAACCAAAACCCAAATCGAAACGAAAAAAACCCCTCAAGGGCGGACTCGATCGCTGAACCAGGACAGTAGCTGATGTGAAGATTAAAAAGGGACACGAGTCGGGAAGAAGGACTCGTGTCCTTATACACAAAGGCCCCCTGCTCGCGCAGGGGGCTCTGATGCAAACACACGCTCCTTTACCGTCGCATCTCTGATCAGTCTTGCTACGGCAACGGCAGATGATCCGGAGGAAGTTCAATCGGTTCTTCGCCGGCGGGGAGCGGCAGCCAGTCGATATCTTCCAGTGGAATCATGATGGGTTGCCATTCATCGACACCCATGTCCACCCGACCGCCATAGACCCGCCTTTCACCGTCGATGTCGGTTTCGCCGGGTGACGGTACATACGCCGGATCACCAGCATTCACGCATGGTGAATGTCGCTGCAAGTGATACCCGTCGGCGGCAAACAGCGGATCGGCGTCGATGTTCCCGCCGCCATCTATTGCCCCGTTTGAACCCGCTGGGATGCCGCCCTGTACATCGCAGTACGATAGTGTGGGAAATAATGTTCCTCCCCAGAAGTCGTCCCGATAAATCTGCGGACTGCCAGATGACGTGTTTCCCCAGAGAATACTACCTGAAATAATTGGGGCGATGTTGAGGCAGTAGCATCCACCACCTTCGCTAAATAGAGTTTCACAATTATGGTGCCGCGCGTAAAAATGGTGCTCCGAGATTATATCGCAACCCCTCGGCGGAGCCGAGGAGCAGGAGCACCCTATGGAACGGAATCCTACCACATGGTCGCACCGGGAAAAACAGAAATTCCGCCAACAGATGAACAAAATCCAG
>CAIVHJ010000099.1 GCA_903905665.1 uncultured Phycisphaerales bacterium | reverse complement strand
TTCAGGTCTCGGACCATGCGCCGGATGACGGAGGCCTGCTGAGCATCTTTTTGACCGAAATACGCTTTATCCGGCTGGACGATGTTGAATAGTTTAGCCACAACCAGCGCCACCCCGTCGAAATGCCCGGGACGGGATCGACCGCATAACGGTTCCGACAATTGTGTCACATGCACCTGCGTCATGCAGTCTTTGGGATACATTTCTTCCGTCGTCGGCAGAAACGCGACATCGACACCGGCAGATCGACACAACGCCAAATCCTGTTCGATCGGACGAGGATATTGCTGAAAATCCTCACTGGGACCGAACTGCGTCGGATTGACGAAAATGCTGACGACGGTAATTGCGCAGTCATGCCGGGCCGCTTCGATCAACGACAAATGACCGGCGTGCAGCGCTCCCATCGTCGGCACGAAACCCACCGGTTCGCCGCCGAAGTTTCTGCGCAGGTCCGTCAGCGTTCGACGAAGGCCCGAAATGGTGTCACAGACAATCATGAATGGACTCGCATTTTGGTTAATCCGATTGTTTCACAAACGACGCGCGACAACCTGATGAATCGCCTTGCAGGTACGCAACAGGTCTTCCAGCCGTTCGATCGGAAGCATGGTGGCGGGATCGCTCTTGGCGTTGTCGGGATCGTCGTGAACTTCAAGAAACAGAGCGTCGGCACCGGCCGCTACTGCCGCGCACGCCAAAACCTCCACGTATTCCCGTTGACCGCCGCTTTGGGTGCCCTGTCCGCCCGGTAACTGGCACGAGTGAGTGGCATCGAAAACCACCGGCGTCATCTTTTGCATCCGCGGAATGGAAGTCATGTCGTTCACCAGTCGGTGGTATCCGAAGAACGTTCCCCGTTCGGTCAGGAGCACCTGATCGTTTCCACCGGAAATGAGTTTGTTGGCGACGTTGGCCATCTCTTCGGGAGACATGAACTGGCCTTTTTTGACGTTGATGCATTTGCCGGTTTGCGCGGCGGCGACCAGCAGGTCGGTCTGGCGGCACAAAAACGCGGGAATCTGAATCACGTCCAGCACCTTCCCGGCGATCTCGGCCTGCCACGGTTGATGAATGTCGCTCAGGATGGGGACCTCGACTTCGTCGCGGACGCGTGCCAATATCTTCAGTCCCTCTTCCAGCCCGGGTCCGCGAAAACTGTCCAGACTCGTCCGATTGGCCTTGTCATAACTGGCTTTGAAGATAAACGGTACTTCCAGCTTGGAGCATACGTTCCGGATCAACGAGGCCATTCGGAGCGTGTGGGCCTCCGATTCAATGACGCACGGCCCGGCGATGACCGCCAGCGGACATCCTTGTCCGATGACAATCGAATCAATTTTGACTTTGCGGAGAATGCACATCAACCACCTCGTTTCTCAGGGAGTGAAACGGATTCTCATTAAGCCTATATATTACGCCGGGGACGCAAAGCGGACAACGATTTTATGGAACGTTCCCGTTCCGTCGGTTATACTTGGCCCCCATGAGGCAACGGAACGAATCTGATTCCATCGACTCCATTCCCGTCTGGATCCGGTTCAAATTTGGATGCATTCGCGCCATACTCTGGGTGGTCATCCGAGTCATCGGTTTGAGGGGGTTATATTTTTTCGGTCGGTGTTTTGCCCTTTGCGAATGGGCGATCAACTACAAACGCCGCCGCAGGTTTCATGCCCAGATGGGGGAAATTTTTAATCGGCATTACGATTCGGATTTGATGCGTCTCGCCTGCCGCCGGTATTTCATCCGGACTCGTTGCGACAAATTTTTCTATTTGCTTTTCGATCTTCTTTCGCGCGAACAAATTTGCGAGCGGATTCATTTTTCGAACCGGCCGATTTTGGATACCGCGCTCGCTCGGGGTAAGGGCGTTTATGTCGCGTTGTCTCATAACGGATCGCAGCATGTCGCCGGATTGCTCATGTGTTTTCTGGGATATCGGACGGCCGGAGTGCGAGACCGCAACGAGGGGGCGTTGCGGCAGTACGTGCAGCGGCGCTACGCCCAGCGCTTCGAGGAACTACGGGCCGCCCGGATGTTCTTCGCCGATTCGTTTCCGCGCGATCTCTTTCGATGGTTTCAGGAGAATGGAATTCTGGGCAGCTCGCTTGACGTCGATCGCGAACGCGAAAGCCATCTCAAACGCATGGCCGTCGAATTCTTCGGGGAAACTCGACTTTTTCTGACGGGTACGATGCAGATCGCCCTGCGATGCGGCGCGTCGATTCATCAGGGATTTGTCGTCTCGCTTCCGAATTTCCATTATCGTCTGGAATTGTCCCCGCCGCTGGTGGACCCCGATGCATCGCACGACGAAGGTGAAACCCTCAGTCGCCTGATGCAAATCTACGCCGGAAACATCGAAACCCATCTTCGACAAAACCCGGACCATCTCAGCCGACTTTGATCAAACTGGGATATTTTTTTACTGAGCGAGGCAGGGTTCCTGAGCATGATCGTTGGTGGTTGCCGCACGGGCGTTGATGTCTCGGCTGAGGAGGTCGTACGTTTCGGCGCTGGTTTGGCGGACGTCTTCGACCGTGTTCCAGTTCCCACCGACGGTATTATAAACCCGGTCGGCGCCGTCCTGATCGCCCGTCGCGAACACGGAAGTATCAAGTTTTGCAGTAGAAACGAAGTATTTGGGCGTCAGGAGCGTGGCGACGGTCGGACTGACGTTCATCACGTCGGCGACGTCATCGGAGTGGTTCAGACCCAGCAGATGCCCGAGTTCGTGAGCCGCCACGTTGGCCAACCCCGCCGCGATGTCCTGAGCATCGTACCCATAGGTCGTGTATTTCCCGAAATTCAGGGTATAGACAATGGCGGTATCGTCCCGATGGAAATTCCCGTAATCCACACTGCTTGACAATCCGACGTTGTGCGGATCGCTTCCGCCGAAATACACCAGCGTCACGGATTGACCCGCCGGAATTTCCTCGTCATCAAAATAAAATTCCACATTCAACCCGGCGTACATTCGCTGCATGTGTTGCATGACGGCTTGTTTGATCGCGGCAGTATCGTCGGACGAGTTCCAGTCGGGGGTCAGATCGGAAGCCTGAAAGGCGTCGATGGCGATCGGGTCAAGATTTCCGATTCGCACGCTGTCCGATCCCGCGAAATCCAGCACGACGACTTGCAATTGTGAATCCGTGATGTCCATGTTTCCATTGTGGGTGATCGTGGCGGTGTAATCGCCAAAGGACGCTTCCGAAGGATCGCTCGACACCGCCAGATAAAGTTCCTTCACGTTCTGGGGGACTTGTAGCACGGCATAGGGATCGGGGCTGTTGTAGCGGTTGTGATTGATGATCATGACCTGTCGATCCTGATCGAACAGTCCGATCGAAAGATTGTTGTTGCTTCCGGTCACGTCAACAACCAGACGCGAACCGGCATCAATGGATCCAAGGTCCCACACTTCGATATCCGTCGCGCTTTGGACACGGCCGCTGATCGTCGTCATCCCATCGGTGACCAATTCCACCGGATTGGAGTATTCAAACGGATCGAACGAGGGTTCAAGCGAATCGGGTCGAGGTTGCGACGGGGTGACGGGTTCACTTTCAGGGAGCTGGGGAGTGGTTCCGCATCCCATGGACACCGCAAGTCCAAGGGCGACAAAGAAAATCATTCCCCAGCCAAAATGTGTTCCCCCGGAAAGCAGTTTTTGCCCCCTCAAGTAAATAATGCAGGCGACGAACCTGTATCCCTCATTCCCCCACACAGCATGTATCAATGTCGAATATGAACGGGCCCAATGGCAAACGATCGGGGAGAGAATTGATGGAATCGAGGTTAGAGGACGTAAAAACCGTTTGTTACCATGGGGTGGAGTGAAAAATCAGCCTCACCGGCTGTTATGCAGAACGGGTCTGATAACGACGGGAGATCGGACGATTATTCAGAAGTTTACGAGGCGATTCATGGGATCGGTTTGGAAGTGCCTGTGTGTTTATGGCGATGGGTATCCGGCAGGCAACTACCGGATTTATGTCAGTGGCTGGTGGGTTCCCGCGGGCGCTCGATGATGTGGATTTCGATGGGTTCCGGTGTCTTGGCCAGTTCGACATCCTTGGGCAGATTCAGAATTTGTGGAACTTTCATCAGGGCGCCGCTGAGTCCTCGCTCGGCATCCTCCATCGTGATTTCGACATACCCCCGGACGCCGTATTTGGATGCTTTTTCAATCAGGTCGTGGACTATGTCAACGGGGCCGCGAATCATGATTTCGCAGGTGGCGATCGGATCGTCCGTAAGACCGAACGTGATCTGGAAACGCTTGATCACGTCATTGCCGATCAGAAGACGAATGGGAACCGTCGGAAGTCGCCCCTCCGTCGTTCGCACCTTGACCGTTGCCATCAATGTCACTTCTGAGGGTTCAACGGATTGAAACTTGATTCCCGCCGTTTCACGCGGCACGGAAACCGGTTTGGATACCGACTCGCCTTCTTTGACGCCCTTAAGAACCGTCGCGCCGGACAGGACAATCACTTTTTGAGCGTCGGGCAGGGAATCGAACCCTTTTTCCGGCACCACCGCCTTGACCGCCGTGGGATTCAATTGCGGCTCGCCCTCAAGCACCACTTCGCCTTTGTCCAGTCGCAGGGGAATCTGGCGTTCCACGAACCGATCGACATCCACGTGGAGACTCGGCGGATGAACCGACACAATCGTCAAACCGGGCGGAAACTGCTCCATCTGGGTCTGCAGCTCCTTGGCCAAGTCGAGCGTGTACGATCCCGGTTCGCGATCTCCAAGGGCCAGTTGCGTTGTCAGACTGTCCTCGACGGTTTTGAGTTGTGAAATGCTGTGATTCGGACCGGAGAACGTCAGGTCGATCGATCGAAGATTGGCATCCGCCGGCCGAACCAGCATCTTGCGACCTTCTCGAGCCTTGACGGTGAGCGGCGTCGAAATGACGTACGTTTTGGTTACGCCCTGATCCGCCGCAATCCAGATCAGGCACGTCACCAGAATCACCAGAATCCAGAATCGAATTTGCACCATCCGCCTTGTACTCTCCGCAAAAAAATCAGCCTTTTTCCACCGATTGTCCTTCGGGTGCGATCGCCGGCAATTCGCTGCTCTCTTCGGTTTCTTCTTTTCCGCCGAGCAACCGCTGTAGCACAATCCGCAGCGCTTCAGGATTGAGATGACGGATCAACTTGCCTTCGCAGGCCACCGAAAGAATTCCCGTTTCCTCGCTGACGACGACAATGGCGGCATCGGATTCCTCGCTTAGCCCAAGCGCCGCACGATGCCGACTTCCCAGCGAACGCTCCAAATCTTCGGAGTCCGCCAGCGGAAACTGACACGCCGCCGCCGTAATCAGTCCCTGGCTGATGACGACCCCCATGTCGTGAAGCGCCGAACCCGGCCAAAAAATCGTGGCCAACAATTCCGATGAAACCTGCGCCTCCAGTGGAACACCCGTCTCGATGATCGGCGCCAGACTCGTCGCCCGTTCGATGGCGATCAGCGCCCCGATCCGCTTTTTCGACATGCTTGCCGCCGCCGTGACAATCGGTTCGATGATCCGTTCCGGTGTCTTGTAAAGCATGGCGACCCACAATCGTTCCCCGATTCGCATCAACCCCCGCCGAAGTTCCGGCTGAAACACCACGATCGCCGTCAAAAAAACCGCGCCCAGAAAATACTGATAAAGGTATTGAATTCGCTCCCAGGCGAACTGTTCCGCCAACATCCGCACCACGATGAAGCTGATGATCAGGATAACGGCGATTCCCCGGAGCAGCCTCGCTCCGCGCGTGCCCTGCAAAAACCGCAGCACGGCGTACACCACCGCCCCGATCAGCAAAAGCTCGACCAATACCACCCGTGGATCGTACGCTTCGCTAAACAAACGCCGAAAATACTGCAACGGCGCAAACGACTCCATCGCCAGAAATGAGTTCAAACTTTGTGTCATCGGTTCTCGCTCGAACATGATCGCTTAATCATATCAGGATTGGGTTTCGGCGTCTTGTCGGTGAATGGACGAATGCTTCCTCATGGTCGCGGTTCTGATGGGGAATCCGTTGCCGTTCCTGATGACCGCCGGTTTGCCCACCAGGCCCACCACTGTTCCCTGGATTCATTTCGACGGGTCTCGTCCCATGTTGAATCGAACTCGATCGTCTGCCCTGTTATCTGGCGCAGCGCCATCCCCGCGCGATCCGCCACCGTCCGCCCTTTGACCACTTCAATCGGCTTTTCAGCAGTCTCGCTGTGCTGTCGTTGATACCATTGCTCCACGACTCGGTCCAGTTCTTCATACGTCGTCGAACCGTCATAGGGTTCAAGGTCGTCTAACGCTTCTATGAGAATGGGAATCGAATCCGAACATCGCATGGCAGCCAGTTGTTCAATCGCCTCAGCCCGAACCAGCGCCGACGAATGCTCGCGGACAATTCGCTCCAGTGTGGATGACGAAGTTTCACACCCGTATGATCCAAGGGCCGCCACCGCCGCGCGACACGACGTCACATCGTCTGACCAGACCCGCTCGCGCAGCATCGGCACCACGTCAGGATTGCGATGCATCGCCAATCCGAAGATCGCCAATTCTCGCACCTGGGGATCGGGGTCTTTGCTTGCTTTGCGAAGCAACTCGGTGGTTTGCGGGCTGTCGATTTGCTGCAAAATTCCGACCCCCATCCCTCGCAACGACGGGTCCTGATCCACCAGCAGCGACTTCGCCGCCCCAATAGCGCTCGGCCCCATCGATCCCAGCAAATGAAAGTAATGCAGCCGCTGGGCATCCGTTTGGGCGTGCCGCAATCGCCACTCCCACCACTGAATCCGTATCGGCGCCCGAGATACCACCAATCCCAACCCAATGATTAGCATCAAACATATTGGCCAATGACGAACCAGTCTGGATTCTGTCCAACCGTGTTTAAGATGCTTTCCGTCCATAAATTCGTGTTATAGCGATTTCTCACAAAGCCAGAGAGTCGCTTGATGATTGGGACCAACAATAGTGTGGACCGGCTCTGCGAACCCATAACTTCTTGGTCGGACAATGAACAATACGCGGTCCAATTTATCATTGCTCTGCAATTGTTTCACAACAGTTTGCCAACGACTCCCATACATGAAGTGGAGATTTCCGTAACGATAATACCTGTCAAACTCGCCTGAGCGATCTACATCACAAATATCCATGAGCCACTTCTGAGGTGGATAATCCAATCCCACCAAAGTAATGATATAGGGTTGATTCATCTGATCTGTGGTAATGAAAACGGCGTCATATTCATCCAGACGAGGCTTCAGCCAGGCACATGCCTGTAAAAGATCGACATGAAAGGCTCGACGGGTTTCTGCGCGACGAGGATAGTCTCCATAATATTCCATCAGAAAGGGAATGAAATAACCCGCCGTGACACTGCAAAAAACCATCACAAACACAACAAAAGCTCGGCGGTATCTGTGGTAGAACCAACGCCCAACTACCACCAAACCTACCGATGCCAACAACAGCAATCCTCCGATTCCCGGAGAGCACCGAAGCGGGTGTATGATTCGTGGATTTCCGTTGAGGCTGTCGCCGAGCGGATACAACAACACCCACACGAACAATATCCTGGCGGGAATGGATCTGCGGATCTTCCAGAGAACGGCCGACAACCCGATAACCATGACGGGGAAAAGAAACCCAAAAATCAACACGCTCTGCGAAGAACCAAGAACCTCAAAACGATCCCCCTCAAGAAAAAGCGCCCGTGGACTATAATGTCCGGCGTAACGATCCAACACCTTCAGGCATTTTTGTCCGACGGAGTCCTCCGATTGCCATACCCAGGTATTCTGTCCACGCTCGTTAATAGCCGGGTCTGTCAGGTGTACCCACACGAGGGGAGCAAAAACCAAGAAGAATCCGCCGAAAAACGCAAGAACGGAACGCCGCTGATTCCGAAAGTGGTTCCACCAACCGGATCGATTCACTAACACCAACGCAAACAAGAAACAAGGGATAAACAACCGAACTGCCGGATAACCATAACAAGTGATTCCGATTACGATGCCCCCAAGGGCGGCTCGAATCCATCGATTGGAACTTCCTTCGTTGGCTGGCGGAAGACCCGCCCACCATAAAATTGCCAACATTAGGATGACGAAGAACGATCCCAATCCTCCTTCCAAGCCGATGCGACTTAGATGAATGTGCCAGGGATTGGTGGTCAACAAAAAGGCGGCCAGCAAACCGGTGGAAGCATCAAACAGGCGGGTGGCTACATGGTAAAACAACGGGATCGCCAGGATGCCAAACAAAGCCATCGGTAGCCGTGTGGACCACACTCCCAATCCCATCAACGCCTGAAACGGCATCATCAGGTAATAGTGGAGTGTAGTCGTGTTGTCACCTAAACCATGCGCATAGAAAATCGGCCAATCATGTCCCGCTTGATCCTGTCCTGTTTGCAACAAACAATACGCATTCCATGCATTGTCCGCTTCGTCCTGATTAATCCCGGGTGGTGATTCTTCAAGATGAGCCAGACGGAGAACGGCTCCGATACAAACAAGGGCGAGGACAATAATTGTACGCCGATTCCACATGGTCTATAGTATGCTCATGAACCCACTGGATGACCAGCCGATCCGTGATAATCCCTGGAATGGGATCATTCCAGTCCTGATTGTTGGATTATTGTTGCGGATTATTTTGGTTCTGTTGGCCCCTCATAATGCTTATACAGAAGATCATGACGATTTCGTACGCTGGGGTAACTTAGCTTCCGATAAAGGTCTCTTATCGCTCTATACCACCCCGGCACCTCGGTGGAATCATATTGAGTATCATTCCGATGGAACTACCAGTTTGGCAATACGAGAATCCCAGCGTGTTCTCAACTATCCACCGGTTTCAGCATACCTGTTCTGGATTCTGGGTTCAGTGCACCAGCAACTTGAACCGACTCGCTTGGTGAACACGACCCTGTCCCGCACCCTCTATGCCGCTCCCAATTGTCTTGCTGATTTTCTCTTGGCTTGGGGATGTATGCAACTGATTCTATTACTCTCTGCGAATGGCAGGATAGTGTCGCCCGCATCGATCCCCTCTGTCGCTTCCTCCCGTTGGTCAAACCATGCCTTTGTTGTGGCATGGCTGGCGCCCCCTTTGATGATCGACTCGGCTTTTTGGGGGCAAAATGATTCTTGGCTTGCCGCAGCCCTCGTGTGGACTGTCTGGTCCATGGTTCAGAAGCGATGGTATCTGGCCGGCCTCTTCTTTGGAATAGCCTTGGGCTGCAAACCCTTGGCGATTTTTTTTCTCCCCGTATGGTGCTACGCGATTCTGTTCTCTGATGGTCGGATTCGCATCGCCGCCGGATTATTGATCGCCATTGTGCTGCTCAATGTCCTTGCACTGCCGTTTTGGTTTAGTTCAGGAACCAGATGGCTTGTCGAATCTTATGTCAGCCATTTTGGGAGGAGTACGGAAGCGACCACCCTTTCTGCATTTAACGTCTGGTATCTTGATGCTTTGTTGCGAGAAAGTCGTGATGCGACGGACCCATTGTGGCTCTGGACTCGTGCGACATGGGGTCGAATTTTCGTCATCTCTTCCGGTATTGTCATTTTCGCCAGCCACCGATTGTTTCTTCGAAGGTCTGGGGCAGAGATTGTCTTCTTGGCGGCTTCTACGTTCCTGGCCGTGACGACTTTGGCGACCGGGATGCATGAACGATATTTTCTGCTCGCATTACCATTTGTGATTTGCCTGGGTTGTTTCTATTTCAATCGTGCCAAAGCAATCTGGTATGCGATGATCATTTTTCTCATCGCAGGAACCATGCAAATGACTTGGTGCAATTGGGCCAACACATTGGCAGGCAAGGAAATAAAGCAGTCGCAAGACCAATACCAGGAACGACTCATAGCCGCTCGAACGAATCAGAACATTCGGTTGGACCGCATCGAAGACCAAATCGTCAGATTAGAAAACCTTCGGGAACATGACCGCCCCATCGAATGGACCACCCTCATTCTTGCCTTCTTCAGTATCGTCCTTTACATGATTGGATTTTTTCAAGTTTCGATTCAATTCAGGATGAATGAAGTGGCTACCATACCAAACGACCATTCTTTATCGCTTCAACGCTGACGGATTCGCGGATAAAGACTTACGTTCAAATCGCCGTATGCGACTCGCCCGCAAGACGACAATCATGAAATGACTCCGCAAGACCCACCCGAAAGTTCGTGTTCGGTGAAACAAGAGATGCGTCCAACCCAAGCCTATTTTAAGAGGATTGCTCAATGCGTTCGCGAAGGGTGGTGTGTCTGTAATCGAAGTGCGTTTTTTACTCTTGTGTTAGATCAATATCTGGTGGTATAATCTTGAGCCAATACCAGTTATGGTGCAAGTTGTAAGTGTAGTAAGAAACTCTCGAAAAAAATTTTAAAAAAATCTTTTTTTGTGTTG
>CAIVHJ010000098.1 GCA_903905665.1 uncultured Phycisphaerales bacterium | reverse complement strand
CGCCAACGAAAAAGAGGCGCTGGGTTTTTATATCACGAACCACCCCCTCACCCAATACGATAAACTCATCGATCGATACACGAACGCCGACACCAAAACCCTTCGTCAAATGGCCGACGGGGCGGAAGTGACGCTCGGCGGGTTGATCACCAAAATGCGCACCATCGTCACGCGCACCGGAAAAAACGCCGGCTCCAAAATGAGCATTGTCACGCTCGAAGACGTGCACGGATCAATCGAAGCCGTCGTCTTTCCGCGAGACCTCGAACGCTGGCGATCATTGCTCAATATTGATGCCGTGGTGTTCCTCGTCGGACAGGTGGACCGACGCCGCGATGAACCTTCCCTGCGGGTTTCCGACGTTGTGCCCGTGGATCAGGCCGTCGAACGCCTGACCGGGAGTGTCGTCGTTCGCCTCTCAGGTCGAACCCACACACCTCAGACACTCGAAACGACGTATCAAATCCTGCGAAAATATCACGGGGATAAACCAGTGCTGTTGCAAATTACGACCGCCGACGGCCTGCTCACGACCATCAAATGTCCAAACCTTCGCGTGACCGCCCAGGAAGCCCTGTGCCGGGACCTCGAACATCTGCTCGGTGAAAAATCCGTCGAATTTCGCAGCCACAAAAGCAATTGAAGCATTGTCATGAATAGTCGGTGGGTACTTCGTCTTTCGGACAGGCTCACATCGTTTGCGATCCTCGCAGGAAAAGCCGGATTCACAACAACCCAACAGATTGGCGATAGGTGCGGAACTTTGATGTGAGTTGCGGATCAAGGGCTTCTACGAGATATCCCGATTCGCCGCGCGGGAGGAGTTGCTGGACTTTTTTGATATCGGGGCGGAGTCCGGGGTTGCAGATGGACGAGGCGCCGGAAGTGAAATGCACGCCCGGACCGACGGCGGGGGCGATCGATGTATGAAACACGGCGGTGGGTTCGACGGGACCGCTGGATGTCGGCGAGGAATTCGGATCACGAGCTCGGCGATACAAAACGCCGCGATCAAAATCAGTTCCGCCTGCGGCGGGGCTTCCAATCGAGCGATCGACGTCTTTGGGGGTGTGTCGTCCCGTCGCCCAATCGCTGACGACGATCGGCAGACCGCTTTCCATCGCGCGGGTCAGAGCCAGAGCAAGCCACTGGACCCATGCGTATTCGACGTGCAAATCCGAAGGAACCGCAGTCTTTGCGGGTACGAACACAACGTCCACTTTGTCGATCAATTCGCGAACCAATTCGGCCCGCCACAAATCCGCGCAGATCAACACCCCGATCCGCCGTCCGTCGATCTCGAAAACCCCGGAGGATTGACCCGGAACTCGAACGTCCTGCTCTAGGCCGAACAGGATTCGCTTGGCATACTCACCGACAATCTCGCCACGGCGATTTATCACGAGCGTTACATTTTGGAGCAAGCCCGAATCCGTCGGTTTTTCAATGGTTCCACCGATGACGTTGATCCGACATGACCGAGCGAGCGTTTGAAGAAACTGGGTCTGTTGGGCGGCGGTGTCGGACGTGGCGGTTCCGAGCGGTTGACCCGCCCACGATTCGGGAAGCACTACAAAATCCGTCATGGCCGCCAGGTCTCCGACGATTTGGCGAAGCGCAACCATGTTGGCCATGGTCTGTTGCCACCGCAATGCCGGTTGAAGCGACATGATTCGAATCGGTTGATCCATGGGTTTTGTCCCGTCAGGGTTATCGGCTGGCCACTGAACTTAGCTCCGTGGCCGAGACAAGAATGAATGATGTCTTAGCTCGTATTGTAACACGGTTGCGCCTGATAATGCGGAATTTTGGGTGGGTCATTATATGGCTTCTCGTCATTTGTGTTTTTCGGATTGCTATTCCCACTGACAGCTCCTGGATCGACCGATTCGTTCAGACGGATTCGAGAACTGTTTACTGCCCCGTGCAGTTTGGAATGGAGTTTGCAGCATTGGGCTATGGTTTGCGAGCGGAATGACCGTGGGTATCGTCGCGGTCGGGGAGTTGGTCGCTGCGGGCGGGCAGGAGGACGTGGAAGGCGGTTCCGTGGGGTGAGACGTTTTCGATGGTAATTTGGCCGTGCAGTTCCTGGACGATTTTATGGGCGGCCGCCAGACCCAGGCCGGTTCCCCCCTGGCCCTTGGTGGACTGGAACGGTTCGAAAAGCGCATCCATGAGTTCCAGTTCGATACCCGGTCCGTTGTCCCGCACTGTCAGGACGGCGCGTTTTTTGTCATTGTCGTAGTGGGTGGTGACGTGAACGGAACCCGTCTGGGCGGGAACTGCGTCGATGGCATTGTTGATCAAATTCAGCGCGACCTGGTGCACGCCATCGGTGTCGATCGGAATCGCGGGAATATCCTCCAGTTCGGCGAGTAACGAAACGCCCTTGTGATCGGCGTGCCGCTGAGCAAGGTCCATCGCTTCCTGCACGATCAGATTCAATTGCGCCAGAACGATACTGGGTTCGCGATCTTTGCTGAACGTGATCATGTTTGAGGTGAGGTTGTAAATTTTGTCGAGGTTTCGTTCGATGATACCCCAGCCGCGTTCGACGTTTTCAAGCGATTTTCGTTTCAGGCCCATTTCGAGCACGTCGGATCCGCCGCTGAGACCCTGAAGAACGTTTTTGATGTAATGCGACAGGAACGCGACGGTTTCACCGACGGCGGCCAGACGTTCGTTCTGCAAACGCGACTGGACGAGTTTGGCGTTTTCCAGAGCCATTCCCGTCATGT
>CAIVHJ010000097.1 GCA_903905665.1 uncultured Phycisphaerales bacterium | reverse complement strand
GGATCAGCTCAGAGATAATTCTCCGTCCCGAAAGAAATGTGACAAAATGACACGACGTGCGTGGACTCAGATGCTGTGATTGATCAGCCGCTCCAACGACTTAGTAACATCAACCACAAAACGCACCCTCCATGATTCCGCTCATTATACTATATTAACGAAATTTCCAAAGATCTTACAAGAAATATCTTCGTTACTACAAAAATATATTGGTGAATGGACTCTGATCGAACAGCGGGTTCGCACGAAGCACCAACTGATGGTGCCGCGATGAGACAGTATGAGACTGAACATAATTCATTCTTAATCAAGGAGTTACAATCATATCGGCTGTCCTGAGCGATCGCAGTCAAGTCTTTTGGGCAAGCGAGCGTTTGGCAAACCAGTCGAAGACGCGCTGGAGATTGTCGCCGATCATTCGACTGCTGTGGCCATAGCCGTGTTCTTCGCGGTATTGAAATGAAACACCAAGGTCCGCCAATCTTTTGGCTGCGTCGCGAGACTGCTGAACGGAGATGACGTCGTCATCGGCATCGTGGATGATCAACGGCGACAGATTGCGAGCGGCGGGCAGGAGTTCAAACGGTACCGGCGCTGACATCGGGCAGATGGCGGAAAACAATTCGGGATGCCGCAGGGCGATGTACCACGTTCCCCATCCGCCCATCGAATGACCGGCGAGATACACACGGTTTTCATCTACGTTAAGGTTTTTTCGGATCAGGGCCATGATGTCGAGGACGTCCTGTTCGCCTTCGTCGCGATAATAATCCTCGCCTCGTCCGTTGGGGGCGGCTACGAGATATCCGAATCGTTCGGCGAATTCGGCGATGGGTGTTTTTTCAAACCAGGCGTTATGGTCCACACCTTTGCCGTGCAACACCACGACGAGCGGAAGCGGAGTCGGATTCCGAATCGCAGTGGGAATGAAGAGTCGGAACGGTTGTTCAGAACCGTCGATGGTGCTCGAAAGCGACAAAGAATGGTCACCGGCAGTGGTTGGAAACATCGTCATCCCGTCATCCTCGACGCTGCGAAAGCATCCATTGAATCAATTCCGGGTTTTCATAGGCGGGGTCCCACGAATTGTGCGCAACGCCGGCCAGTTCGGTGTAGCGTACCTGTCCACCGGCGTTTTGAACGGCGTGAACCATCTCGCGCGACCGCTGAACAGGGACGACGGGATCGGCATCGCCGTGGAAGCACCAGATCGGAATTTTTGCGAGTTGTGAAGCGGTGGTGGGATCCCCTCCGCCGCAAACTGGAACCAGGGCACAGAATCGTTCCGGGAACCGCGCACCAATCGCCCACGTGCCGAACCCGCCCAGCGACAAACCGGTCAGGACGATTCGATTCGCGTCGATGCGATAGTCGCGCTGCACCGTATCGAGGCAGGCGATCGCCACATCCTGCATGAAGGGGTCCCATTTTTGTTCGGGGCGGCATTGGGGCATGACCACGAGGCAGGGGAATTGCTCCGGTTGTTCACGAACGATGCGCGGCAATCCGACGGTGGTTTGTTTGCGTCCGTCGTTACCTCGTTCACCTGCGCCGTGAAGAAACAGAATGGCCGGCCAAGCCGTTTGAGGGGTGTATTCGGCCGGAACATAGGCGGCATAGGGGAATTTTTCGCCCTGGAATTCAAGCGTTTTGAAGATGAAGCCTGTTTGGGAATTCATGTCGTGGTCGCCGTGCCGCGCCAACGTCGTGTTAACGGTGTTTGGCGGGCCAGGTAAAATCCAATAGAATCGTCCTGATTGAGAGCATACCATGCATGTGCGAGTGGAACAATTACCCCAGCCTGATCCTGATTACCGGCGGTTTCTGCAAGTGATCCGCCGCGAGCGGGTCAATCGAATTCCTCTGATTGAATTGGCGGTTCACCCGGAAGTTGTGAATGCGCTGTTGGACGAACCGTTTGAAACGACGGGTGATGCGCGTGCGGTTTTGCGTCGGTCGGCTGAGCGGGCGGTGCGGATTCATCATCGACTGGGCTATGACGTGGTGAGGGCTTCTGCTCCGATTCCGTTTGGCGTGTCGCGGTTGACGGCGGATGATCCTTCAGGAGGGGCCGTCACCGAGCGACAGTGGGCGGACGAACATCACGGTCCGATTGCGACGCTCGCCGACGTGGAGCAATATCAGTGGCCGAAAATTAAGGACGTGGATTTCGGTCCGCTGGAGGCGGCCACTGCAGCCCTGCCGGACGGGATGCGACTAGTCGGTTTTTGCGGAGGGATTCTGGAATTCACGATGGACCTTTTGGGAATGGAACGATGCCTGATCGCGACCCGCCGGAACCCCGATTTAGTCAAGACGGTGATCGACCACGTGGGACAAATTGTGGTCGATGTTTTTGAGACGTATTGTCAGATGGAGTCCGTCTGCGCGGTGTGGCTGGGGGATGATATGGGGTATAAGCACGGGTTGCTCGTTTCACCGGCGTTTCTGAGGCAAAATGTTTTTCCGTGGTATCGAAAATTGCGCGAATTGGCGCATCGCCGGCATCGGCCATTTCTCCTGCACAGTTGCGGGAACGTCGAAGCGATCATCCCGGATCTCATCGAGGACGTTCAAATTGACGCCAAGCACAGTTTCGAGGATGTCATCGAACCGGTGGAGCGTTTCGCGGATCGGTGGGGGGGGCGTGTGGCGGTGCTGGGTGGGGTCGATGTGCATCTGCTGTCCGTCGGCGGCGAGGAGGAGATTCGACAGCGAGTGAGAGCGATATTGGAGCAGGTGGCTCCTCGCGGGGGTTATGCGTGCGGGTCGGGGAACAGTATTCCGAATTATGTTCCGCCGGATCACTACCTCGCCATGATCGAGGAGGTTCACGACTTCAACGGGCGGTTATAAATTGCGTGAGTGAATGCTATGAAATGGAACGCAGAAACAATTGCTGATCGACTGTTGCCACGTCCTCGCCAGATTCGTTTGGGTGACGGAATAATGCGATTGCCGGATGTCGTGCCGCTGATCGTTCCGAATGATTTGCCCTTATCGGAACGGGACGCGGTGGGGCGGTTCTGTGAATGCTGCCTCAAACGACTTGGTATTCGAATTGAAGCGTCGAGTTCGACGGAAGGTGCCGGCAGGAGTAAGCCTGGCATTGAGGTGAGGATTGATTCGTTAAAAATTTCGTCCGACGTGGATGCTGCGAAGTCATCTCAGGGATATCGACTTGAGATTACATCTCGCGGGGTGGAGTTGGCGGGTTTTTCGGCGGTGGGTTTATACTATGGACTTCAGACGCTGATTCAGCTCGCCCTCGCGTTCTCGCGTGACTGGCCTTGTGTGGAAATCGTCGATTACCCTGATTATGCGGTTCGGGGGTTGTCGTTTGATGTGACGCGAGGGAAGGTTCCTACGATTCAAACGTTGAAGGAATTAGTCGATCGGCTGGCGTTTTTCAAACTCAACCAGTTGCAGCTTTACATCGAGCACACATTTGCTTTTGCGTTCAATCCAGCCATTGGTCGGGGGTGTGATTCGTTGACGGCACAAGACATTCGGGTGCTGGATGATTATTGTGCGCGGCGGCGGATTGAGTTGGTTCCGGCGATGGCATCGTTTGGTCACATGGCGGACGTGCTGAGCCTGCGGGAGTATCGCCATCTGGCGGAAATCGAAACTACGAAAAGCCGGCATGACATGACTTGGCGCGAGCGGATGCACGGCTTGACGCTCGACGTAACACAGACGGGTTCGCGTGTATTGCTGACGAAAATGTACGATGAGCTATTGCCGTTGTTTTCCGGCGACAAGGTGAACGTGACGTGTGACGAGACGTACGATCTGGGAAAAGGGAAAACAGCCGCGTTCGCCGCGAAAAACGGCGTGGGGGAATTGTATCTGTCTCATTTGCGGTGGCTCGATGAGTTGTGTCGTCGATACGGCAAGCGAACGTTGTTTTGGGGGGACATCATCAAAAAATATCCCGACCTGATTCGCCGAATTCCGTCCGACGCCGTTGCCTTGAACTGGGGTTATGAACCGACGATGGATTACGACAGCACCCGGTTGTTTCGAGAGGCGGGACTGGAAACTTACGTCTGTCCGGGAACGCAGTCTTGGAATCGCATTCTGAACGACATCAATTCGGCTGAGATCAACATACGGGGTCACGCGACCGCCGGTTTGAAATATGGCGCGAGCGGGTTGCTCAATACAGATTGGGGTGACGACGGTCATGTGAATTTACTGGCGAGTTCGTGGCATCCGATTGTGCTGGGATCTGCGTTGTCATGGAATGCCGGCTGTCTGGAATCGGACGTCTTCGATCGGGCGTTTGGATGGTGGGTCTGGGAAGATGAAAGCGGTGAAAAATTACGTGCGTTTCGAGAGGTGGTTTCGGCAAGCGCCATGAGGCGGAACTGGCCGAACTTTTATGAACCACTGGAGTGGACTGTCCCGGAGGATCCGTGGAGCGACGAGCGATTGAATCAATGGTCATCGGTTTCGCGCTCGGCGGCGGAGGTTTTCGCACACGGCAAGGGAGACGGCCCCATCGCACAGGATTTCCGCGAACTGGCTATTGGCTGTCGGATCAGCGCATTATTGGCGGATCGTTTTTTGTTGTCGCGTGAACTGGGACAGTCGGGTGGCGAACTCGGGGCGACGCTGCGCGATCGTTTGCGCCGACTTGCGAAGGATTGTGACGCCGCGTGTGAACCGTACGAGGAGGTCTGGTTGGCTCGGAATCGGCGGTCGAATCTGGATGAGATTCTGCACGTGTTTCGGCGTTTGGCGGCGGAAGCAAGAGCGGCAGCGGGAAGGTGACGAATCAGGTGGATGATGAGTTTGAGGTCCGTAGTCAACATTCGTGACTGGAAAGAGACGACTCGTTGCGAACCCCTAGTTCGGGTTGGTGTGGTATTGGCTGAAGACCGTCAGAATCGAATCGTTCTCCAGGTTCCCCGGGCGCACTATCGTTTTCTCGGAGCGGGTGGCGAAACGTGTAACGACAGCAACGGACTGATTGAACTTCATAGAACAGAGAATGAAATTGAATTGAGCAACGGTTCGCGGAAATCAAAACGCTGGCGTTTGGAACCGACGCGGTCCACAGGGCTGAGTCGTTCCGCCGGAGTGTTGGTTCACGATGTCGTTGCTGGTCGCGGATTTCACTGGCACAAACGAATTGACCAGACCTTGACGGGTGCGCTGGAATTTTCGATCTGCGAGAGTGGAATCCAGGTGATTAACGAATTGCCGCTGGAGGAATATCTGGCAGGGGTAATCACCGCCGAGATGAGCGGCGAG
>CAIVHJ010000096.1 GCA_903905665.1 uncultured Phycisphaerales bacterium | reverse complement strand
GGTGTTAGGTGTTAGGTGTTAGGTGTTAGGTGTTAGGTGTTAGGTGTTAGGTGTTAGGGTCGTTAGTCATTGCTCGTCAGGTTTCCTGCGTGGTCAATACATTCGTGATCTTCTTTGCTTTGCGTCCCCATTCCTCATTCCTGCACAAAGTACTGCTCATGAGCAGTCACACACACACACGACACGTCGATGGTACCATCCGAGACCGACCTCGCGGCCTCCATATAGTAAACTTACTCACTGGTCTGTTCTGGACGGAAGAAAAATGCGGAAGTCGATGGGAGAGAGGCAGAAAAAATTTAATTTTCTTCGTTTTGGAAAACGGCGACAGTCAGAAACGGCCGGCGGACACGGGAGATAAAGGGAACAGGATTGCTCCTGTCCCCTTCGATCCGACGCCTCGGTTGTGTTTACGGATTCCTTCGTAGCGGGATGTCCCAGAATGAACTGAAATCTTTCTGGCCGTAGATTTCCAGCGGCTGGACGTTGTTGATCCACCATCGATCCGACCGCCACACAAAATCGATTTCCCATCGCGAAGGCACGTCCTGAGTCCATTGCTCGGTGGAGATGGTGCTTCGCGCGGAGCATCGGACGGCGGCGCGGGGTCCGTCGATCGTGACTTCGAAGCCGCCCAGCGAGGTGCTGCGAATCGTGTAATACTTCAGGTCGGCGGTCAGGGCATTTTGAAAATCGGTTCGCGTTCCCCTTCCGCCGAAATCGGCGTCGGCAGCCACAAGCGCCACAATCCGATCGACGTCTCCCGATTCAACCCATTGTGAAAGCTGCGTGACGGTGTTTCTGAGTTTTTCGCGCGGGGTTTCGACGAGGGCCTGCAGCACGAACAACAGCGGCGAACCGATTGCCACTCCAAGAAGTAGTCGGATGGACCATGGTGTGCGAAATCGGTTCCACAATCCCAGCGCGATCAGCCCCACCGGAACCAGCACCAGCGCCAACCAAAACGGCGATTCAAGCAGAATGGTTTGCATAGTCGAACGCCCTGCCGAGTGAGAATGAAACGACTTCACGAAACAACACGGATAAGATTCTCCTCATTAGATTATACCCCACCGGCACAGGGAAAAAGAAAATAACCTCCCGCTGGCGCGGGAGGCTCTGATATTCCGCAATCCGCACTCCGCATTCATCATTCTCTTACCCGCTCCCTCACGGTCGCGGCTCTGAAAAGACCGTTAACTCCCAATCTCTCCCTTGTATATCGTGTCGATTTGTGGTCTAATATACGTTATGAGTGATTTCAATTCGCCCTCGTCTCCATACGGCTCGCCTTCCGTGGGACCGGAATCTTCAGAGGAAATTTTGTACACCGGACCCGCCCCGATGAGCGGGTTGGCGGTCGCCGGGTTTGTCTGTTCGCTTGCATTTTGTTGTCCGGCGCTGGGGCCGATTCTGGCGTTGATTTTTTGTGCTGTTGGTCTGTCTCAAACTTCCGGTGGCGCCCGGCGCGGCCGCGGACTTGCTATCGCGGGGTTGATCATCGGGATTTTCTTCCTCATCGCTCATGCAGCCGGTGGTTATTGGCTTATCAATTTCAGTGTTTCGGTTGGGAAAATTCAGCAATCCGTGGACACGATGTTTGCTTCCAATGAACAGGAGGCCCGAGCGCAAATCAGTAAGTTGCGCGAAAGCGGCTCAACGGATTTCAAGTCCAAATTCTCAGAAGACGATTTGAATCGATGGCTGGATGGCATACGAAAAAAAGATGGCAAGGCCCAGGAAGTCAAGATCAATCCCCGTATGACGCCCCCCGCCAGGGGAATGGCCTGTTATCACTGGAGCATTCGATTCCCCGGCCGAACCGCCGATCTGGAAATCGACTTTCGACCTACGATTCGTGGTAAAATTATCATTGAAGACATCAAATGGGATGGGGAATCACTGGCGTTTCCGGCGAAGACTTCACCTTGAAGTTGCCCTCCCTTGTTTCTGAACGGATTTATTAATGCCCAATATCAAAAATCAAAGACCTCAAAGTGCTCAATCCCTCCTGCGCGAGAAGTCAATCCTGAGATTTCTGGAGGAGTTTGCTCCGAGTCCGCACCACGACCTGTTGACGGATGTGCTGGTCACGGCAACTCGTTTGGCAAAAGACCAGGCGGGACGGGGCGAACTCAAGATCATCCGAACAGCCCTGAAGGAAATGCGATACGCTTTCAAAGTGTTCGCCCCTTATCATGAGATTCCCAAGGTGACGGTGTTCGGTTCGGCGCGGACCCCGCTGGACCATGCGGATTATCATCAGGCGAGAGCGTTCGCCGAGAAAATCGAACAGGCCGGGTGGATGGTGATTACCGGCGCCGGGGACGGGATCATGCGCGCCGGGCACCATGGTGCGAAACGCGAGAAAAGTTTCGGGGTCGCCATCTCGCTTCCCTTTGAGCAGAAAACCAACGACATCATCGGCAACGATCCGAAGCTGATTCTCTTCAAGTATTTTTTCACGCGGAAACTGATTTTCATCAAGGAGGCGCACGCGGTCGCCGTTTTTCCGGGCGGGTTCGGAACGCTCGACGAGACGTTTGAAGCCATGACGCTCATCCAGACCGGAAAAGCCCCGATCATCCCCATCGTGCTTTGCGACCCACCGGGAGGGGATTACTGGGTGCATTGGCGCGAGTGGGTCGAACGCGACCTGATGAAACGGAACATGGTCAATCCCGAAGATATGAACCTCTTCAAAATCACCGACGACGCCGACGAAGCGGTCAAGGAAATCCTGCACTTCTACCACCGGTATCATTCGTCCCGAATGGTTCACGATCAGTTGGTGATTCGGCTCAAATCTCCGTTGAGCGATTCCGCCGTCGATCGGCTGAACCGTCAGTTCAAGGATTTGGTCATCGAGGGACAAATGCAGACGTCCGGCGCCCTGCCCGAAGAAGGCACGGAATATGCCGATCTCCCGCGACTGATCTTTCAATTCAACCGCCGCAGCTACGGCCGCCTGCGTTTGCTGATCAACGAAATCAACCAGGCCTAAAACACGGGTGATCATTCACGCTTGTTCGGACAGGACGCAGCGGAGAAGGTCGGCCATGACGGGATTGAACTGATCGCCGGCTCGCTCGTTGATCTGACGAATCGCCCAATCCGAATTTTGCGCGTCGCGGTAGGGACGGTCATAGATGATGGCGTCATAGGCGTCGCACACGGCGAGCAAATCCACCATTGCATCGACGAGACGAGGTTCCGTCATGCGAGCATTTTGACCAAACCAGCGATGATGATGAGACACGATGTAGATTTCGTCGTCGCCAAATAAGCCCGTGGCGTGAAGAATCGAAGCCCCGATGGTTCCGTGGCGATCCATCTGGATCCATTCTTGCGCATTGAGTCGAGCGGGTTTGTCGAGAACTCCGATGGGGATAGCAAGTTTGCCGACGTCGTGAAGCATGGCGGACCGAATCAGACGGCGGACCTCCCGATTTTCGCAGATCAAATGTTTGGCCATACGCCGAACGAGGTACGACACGCGAAGGGAATGATGATATGTTTCTTCGTGGTACTGCCTCAAGTGGGACAACAGCGTCAGCATGAGGCGATTGGCCAGCGTATATCTGGAATGATCCGAACATCGCGCGGGATGAGCGTGTTGCCCGGCTTGCTCTGCCAGCCGATTCACTTCCATCATCATTAAATCCGATTGAGATTCGTTCATTCCAATACCATTTCGACCCAGTTTTGCGGTTGAAAATGTCGCCTTCGCCCACACACCCCCACTTGAGTTGATTTCATGTCGGAGGGAGTGTTCAACCGTCTTCGGTCAGCACGCGATTTTCCGGTGCAGCCTTCTCACCAACCACAAATTTCGTCGTGACCGTGGGATGTTCCGTTCTTTCATCGTCACACGCGATGATGGGCTTCATTTGACCCTATTCCGATAACCGACTTTACTTGTTTTGTCCCATAAGGTTACAGTGAGGTCCGAGAACGATTGACGCTATCAGTGGATATTGCAGCGATGCCGAGGAACACTCGGATATTTTCCCAGTTTATCCCGCATCTCTTATCCTTGGGGGCCCATTTTATACAACGGCGATGGCCGCGACGGGTCGAAAAAGCAAGCCAAACTTTATTCATCATTGCACATAATTCCTTTGTAGAACGTGACTTGACGACAGGAAAGAATCATTGCTAGACTACGCACCTTCAGTAGATCTCGAGCCACATAACCTCCAGTTGGGTTATGCGTAACGAACTGAAAGTGGACCGAATTGCGGAATCAGGACGATAAGACCCAAGCACGACAGTGGATGAAATTTGCCGGAGTGGGTTTTGAGTTTGCCGCCGCGGTCGGAGTATGCGGATATCTGGGTTACTGGGCAGATCGATACTGGCGAATTGAACCGTGGGGATTGTTGATGGGTCTGGGATTGGGATTTGTCGCAGGTTTGTATCAGCTTGTTCGGACAGCCCAGTCGATTGATCGGGAATCACGTACGTGAAAATACTGGTTCGCCTGGTCAGTATCGTGCTCGTGGTCGGAGTCCCGTGCGGAATCGGCTGGTGGTTGAATCGACGAGGAGATCTTCCGGACGGGATGCTTCCGATGCAGTGGGCGGCTGTCGGAAGTATGCTGGCGAGTGCAACGGGTTTGTTGCCGCTCCTGCTGATCGAACGGACGCGACATCATGAATATTTACCGCAGGCTGTCTTGTGTGGAATGGTTTTGCGGATGCTTCTGTGCGTTGGGTTCATGTTGGTTGTCTTGATGCTGAAAGAAGTTCCATTTTTTTCGTTTTCGGTCTGGATGCTTATCTTTTATCTGTTGTTGCTGGTGCTGGAAACCGGCTGGGCGTGGTCGCTGGGACAACGCATGTTTCACCAGCCTCCAAATTCATCATGCAAATAATGTTTCAACCCATTTTGGCCAGTTCGGATCCGATGTCGCACGTACTTCCGCATCGGATGAGCGAATCGCTTCCGGAGTGGTTCACGAATCATACCTTTATGGTTCTTGTGGCGGCAACCGTCACGGGGATTGTTCTGGTCCGCATGGGACGACGGGTGATGCTTGAGACGACATCCGGCACCCTCGAGGGAATGGTTCCGAAGGGCAGTCGAAATCTCGTCGAATCCATCATGCAATACCTTCGAAACGAGGTCGTTCGCCCGATTCTTGGGGACGATACGGATCGATTCATCCCGTTTCTCTGGACCCTGTTTTTCTTCATTTTAATCTGTAATCTGCTGGGGCTGGTTCCGCTGGATCCGTTTTTCCAAATCATTTCCGGGGGGCGACTCAAGCACTTCGGTGGAACCGCCACGTCGGGATTATCCGTAACCTCCGGTTTAGCGATCATCGCCTTTCTGGTAATCCAGGGTTCGGGAATTTGGGAGATTACGCGGAAACTATGGAAGGGAATTGATCTTCATTCCAACGGGCACCACGACGAGACATCCGCCCAGGTTCATCATGCCCCGCATCCGATCCCGCTGCCTCTGGCTCTGACCATGGGATTTGTACTGTACTGGTGGAATTTCGCCCCCCATGTGTTCAAACCCCAGCAGACAAAATCGCTCAAAGACGCGGCGCTATGGGGGGTGGACATTGTCTTCTGGATGTTCATGTTGGTCATCGAAACGATCGGAGCCCTTGTCAAACCGTTTGCGTTGGCTATGCGTTTGTTCGCCAATATGATGGCGGGGCATGTCGTGCTGGCGTCCTTGTTGATCATGATTCCCGCCGTCAAGTCGATCGGAGCGGTCGCGATTGCCGTTCCCACTTTGCTGGGTTGTGTGGGTCTCAGTTGTCTGGAATTATTTGTGGCTTTGCTACAAGCGTATATTTTCGTTTTTTTGACCTGTTTGTTTATTAATTTCACCGTACACCCGGAGCATTAGAGACCTGATCTTGACGGTCTTTGGATTATGAAGAATCGGATACGTGGTTATCTTTATCGTGGAGGACTATTGGGATGGAAACTTTGGGAATGTTGGCCAATTCGGTGTTGATTGATGGAAATGGTTTGGCTTTATTGGGAGCCGGCTTGGGCGCGGGAATCGTGTGCATCGGTTCAGGCAAGGGGATCGGGCAGTTGGCAAGCAGCGCTGTGGAATCGATCGCCCGTCAACCCGAAGCAGGCGGCCGAATCTTCACCTCGATGCTGATTTCCGCCGCTTTGATTGAAGGGTTTACGTTCTTTGCGCTGATCATTTGCATGCTCATCGGCGGGAATTTGATCAAGGCGATCCAGGCGGTTCAGACGGTCGCCGAGGCGGTTCACTAAATCGCGATCGATTCATAGGCAGGAGCAATCTTATGCTGCGATTGCTGGTCTTCTCATGGACTGGAAGTCTGGTGTTCCTTTCAACGGCGTACGCCGAAGAAGGGTCTCCCATGGTTTTCGACCCCTGGCAGGTGTCGTTTACCATCATCGTCTTTCTGTTGTTGTTCGGCGTCGTTTCCAAGTTCGCGTTCAAGCCGATTCTAAAAGGATTGCAGAGCCGCGAGCAATTCATTCGTCAATCGCTGGAAGACGCCAAGCGGGAGCGGGAAGAGGCGG
>CAIVHJ010000095.1 GCA_903905665.1 uncultured Phycisphaerales bacterium | reverse complement strand
CGATTATTTGCACATCGAATTTCAGCGAAGGGATAACACGGCTTTCGGCGTTGTGAATGCGGAACGACAACTGCCAACCATTATCAAACGTAAGAATCATGGTGTTCTCTGAATTGTCTTTTAATCTCGCCTCTATCATCCTCGTTGGAAGTTTGACGTCTACTCCCCAATCGAGTGTACCATGCAAGTTAAATGACTCAATGGTCACATCCCCGTTCTTTTTAACAATCTTGTAGAAATCACATTTCCCCAATAGGTACTCAACCAAGAGTTTTGGAGTATTGGAAATGTCTTTGCATGACCTCTCCACCTCGTCTTTGAAAGCATCCAAGATTGGAATATAGAATCGTTTGGCCTTGTTTTCCAAATTGCGCCAGAGAGCTTCTTGTCGCTCTAAAGTGCGTAATTCGCAGAACATTGGTCCTATCTGTTCAAAGTATTCGGGATGACACGGAGTTCCGAACCAGATGTTGCCGAAATCATTTGTATCCGACAATCGCGAATGTTTGACAGCCGTGTGTCTGTTTTTGGCTGAGATGCCGATTTCCAATCCACTATTACTAATCAAAACGTCGCGCACGTCACCATCCTTTCCTTTCATATCTGATTGCAGGCGAATCGCGTAGCCATCCCTCGGTCGCAAATTGTTATCGCTAGTGATGAGGAAAGCAGCAATTTGATCCGAAGCTCGGAAGATTTTTTCCTGCTCTTCATCATCGCAATTCGTGAATGCTGTTTTTGCCCTTTGTGTAAATTCGTCGTCCAACAAGACTGACGATCCATACTGCCTGTTAAAAGCACAGGCGATGCCATATTCGAAAGCGTGTCCGGATTGAACTTGAGAGCGACTCACGCTACTCGCTCCTTCAGATCGCGGCTCATGACTAGGACTTCATTGGAGACCTTGGTTTTGTTCATACCATACGTCCAGTCAATGCTCAGAATCCGGTAACCGCGATACAACTTTCGGATTTCGTCGCAGTCATTATAGGACAGGATCCATCGGTCGCGGTGGTGGAGCATGTCGGCGAGGGCGGCATGATCAAACCCTTTGTGCGTGTCTCCTCGCAAACCATACAACGACTGTCCGTTCCAGTAGGGGGGGTCGAGATACAAGAAGGCGTCCTTGTTTTTTTCGATGGAATCTCTGAAGTCCGCTTTCCTGACCGAAAATTGCGACGCACGGAAATCGCGTAATCGCTGGATGGCGGATTCGTTGAATCGCGGATAACCCGGGGACATTCCGCCGGAAAGCGTCGTGCCGGAAAACGACGAACGGTTGAGGACGAAAAACGCGGCTGCTCGATCCAATCGTTTTTTGATCTTCACATAAGTTTTTTGAAGGTAGTAAAACTTAGTGCGGGACAAAGGAAGGAATCTTGCAACGGCATCCGCCAGTTTGTCTTGATCGTCCATCAAAGCATTCCAAAAATCCACCAGCGGCCCGAAAGTGTCATATCCGCGCACTTTCATGCGGGTGCTGCAAGCCAACTCCACCGATGCACCGCCGAGAAACGGCGAACACAGCACTTCTTCATTTTCCGGGATGAACGAATAAATCTGCTTAACCGCCCTGCTTTTGCCGCCCGGGTAACGCAAGGGCGAGCGAATGAAACTCTGTCCGGAGGCATCCAGAATCCTCGATGCGACACGCTGATACGGCGCGTCGATGGATTCCATTACGTTTTTGACCTTCGGCGGGGACATTGAGGGAATTATAAACCATCGCTACGGAGTTTGATATCGAAAACTTTCAGGTAGCGTCGAAAAAGAAATTATCTCCCCACTTTCCTACCTTCGCATTTTTCACAGGAGAACGAACCTGTTAGAGAATATCGTAATCACCGGTTCTGATCGAGAATAACGAAAAGGTGCTCAAAAGCCCCAAGGTCTGGGTGCTGGGAAAAATCCGAGACTGGGTCTATTCCGATGTCGATCCACGGAGCGCTACTGAACTTGTCTCAAGACGGGCAATTGCTGGTCTAACGGCTATTGCGCTTCAGCCTGCTGTGCTGGCTCCTTGTCCAATACTTCTTTCTCAGGTAATGTGTGCTCGGCCTCCCAAGATCATTCGATGGGCTGGGTCATAACTGAGGCAGAACGTTTGCAAAACCTTTTCAACAGCCCCACTATCCCCAATTCTCCCGAGGCTACTCTTCTGTCGGTGCCACGACTTCGAAGGTGCAAATCGCCGGCAAGACCGTTACGCCGCCGACGTCTACGTATTCGTTGTCCGCTTGCACCACCACCGTTCCCGGCGTTGTGGCGGTAATCTCCACCGGATTATCGATGGGACTGGAGATATCAGCGGTCCCTTCATCAATCACCCAATTCCATCGATCCGGAGGCAGTCCGCTCCCCTGAGTGGTGTGCGGAGGGTTCATTCCCAGAGTGACCCAGATCATGCCATGCTGCGCGGCAAAGATGACAAGCTGGACCAGGGTGGACAACTTGTCGCCACTGTAGCAGGTAGAATTCGTGAACCCGGCTGCGATTTTGTCCTTCCAGTTCAGAGCCGTCCACTTTTTGGAGGAAACTTCCATGAATTTTTTGAATTCCGCTGCGGCACTGCCCATGTACGTCGGGCAGCCGAAAATCATCGCGTCGAAGCTGTCGAGGGCGTCGAGATTTCGCGTCGCCTCATCGGCGGTAAAAAGTTTGACGGAAACCCCCGGTACTTTTTCGGCTCCTCGAACCACCGCCTTAGCCAACGACGCCGTGTGTCCCCAACTGCTGTGATAGATGACTGCGATGCGTGCCATAGTAAATTCCTTGATATAACTGGATGTTGATTCGGGGGGAATCATACGCTATTCCCGCCCGTCGAAAGCACCGCGATCAAACAATTACATTCGACTTTGCAGGTATTATAGAAACACAGACGGAATGAGTGCGAACGAATCACTCATAACCACGGGATTTTTGGTTGTTTCTTTTCTCATGGATGAGTGGGGAGTGAGGGGATGGTGCCGGATGCAAGTCGAACCTGTCGTTCGGGCTGCGGCGGATTGCATCACCGGCGATGCTTGTTCTTGGGTGGGAAGTGGGATAAAGTATGAGCGGTATTTTTTCCCCGATAGCTCAATGGTAGAGCGTCCGGCTGTTAACCGGCAGGTTGTAGGTTCGAGTCCTACTCGGGGAGATCCATCCGCCACTGCAAAATTCGGGCAATGTTTCTGATGTCATGGTACAAGGACCAAATGTACGAACCCCAGGAAACGTCCTGTGCCGATACTCCATCATTCAATCTGCAGAACTGAGATATTCAGATACAATCTCACGAATCCGTTCGTTTGATAATGAGGGCCGTCAGATCGTCGGGTTGCGCTACGCCTCCGGCAAAAGCCATTGCGGCTTGATGAAGCAGATCAATCATTTCCCGACAGGATTGATGGCGATGCGATCGAATCACGTCGCACACGCGCCCCAGCCCAAACTGTTCCCCGTCGGAACGGGACCACTCTGAAAAACCGTCCGTGAGCATCATGAAAATGTCGCCCGGTTGAAGAACGAGCCGATTCAATGGCGGATGTTCCAATTCCGGAATGAGTCCCAACGGAACCGTATCGGCTGGAAATTCCACAAACTCATCGCGGTTGGCCTGATACCAAACCAACGGACCCTGACCCGCGCTGAGATATTCCAATGCCGCATGGGATGGGTCCAAAACACAGTAGCAGGCGGTCACAAATCGTCCATCTTTGAGGTCCTGAGCCAAAACGGTGTTCGTCCGGGACATGACTTGATACACATCGTCGGAAATCGTCACAAGCCCACGAATCAGCGCGCGGCATTCCGCCACCATCAGCGCCGGACCGATGCCGTGGCCCGTGGCATCACAAATCAACAAACCGAGTCGTCCTTCCGTCAGAGGAATGAAATCGTAGGCATCGCCTCCTGTCTGGTCGGCGGGTTTGTTCCAGCCGGCGACATCAAACCCGCTGACGACGGGATTGGATCGGGGGAGATAGTCGCGTTGAATTTCTCGTGCAAGGTCGAGATCGCGTTCAAGTTTCTGCTTGTGAGCGAATTCTTCCAAAAGAACTTGCCGCTGCAAAGCAACACCCGCAAGAGCCGCCAAAGTTTCCGCCGATCGCTCGTCATCCGGCGTGAACGCCCCCCGGCGTTTGTTCAACAGCTGCAAGACCCCCATCAAATCGCCGTCGTAACCCGTCATGACGAGCGTCAGAATGTTGCGGGTATGAAACCCAGTCACTTTATCCACGGCGGGATTGAATCGGGGATCCGCATAGGCGTCGGGAACATTGATGGTCCGTCGCGTTTGTGCGGATTCACCGGCGATGCCCCGATCCGCCCGGAACCGCAACTCTTCGACCCCCGTCGCCACTTTGCTGAACAACTCCTGCGTCGCGCGGTCATAAAGAAACACGCTGGCGCGTTCGCAATCGAGAATCGTCAGCGCGACTTGCTCGATGCTCTTGAGCAGAGGCACCAGTTCCGAAGTGGCGCCGAGTTGTCGGGAAACGTCGATCAGAAGCGTCAGGTCCGCCAGTCGTTTTTCCGAAAGGTCCGTCATCAACGAATAGCATCGCAGGAAGACGCTCGATATTCAAGCCGAACCACCCGGAACCGTCCCCATGGTCAAAAAGGCGGGAAACCAGAAGTTGAATTTGCGGTGGGTCACATCCACCAACCCCGCTTCCTGAAAATACTTCCGCATCAGGGACCACGAAGCGTGATGAACGGATTTCTCGATCGAAGCGATAATCACGTCATAAACCACCCATCCGACGGCATTGTCACGAAACCCGTCGATGAGCATCAATCGCCCTCCGGACCTCAGAACCCGTCGAAACTCGCGCACCACCGCCGCTTGACGGGGATAATGATGAAACGAATGCCCGCACGTGATCACATCGAACGAGGCATCGGCAAAAGGCAGGCGTTCGCTGTCGGCATGAAGAATGGACGGAAATTGGCTGGACTCGACGTTCCGGCATTTCGATCGGGCCAAAACACACATTTCCATCGTATAATCCAGACCCGCGAGTTGACCGACCTGCAAATTGGAACTTCGCATCAGATCGAGCAGCGTTCCCGTCCCGCATCCGATGTCGAGCACGTCGAACGGTTGCGCATGATCCTGTTGAAATCGGACCAGTTCTTCCAGAAAAACAAAGCAACTGGGTTCAAACAAAAAGAAATTCAACAGCGAACGATCGTAGGACCCAGCCCACGATCCGAAGAAATGTTTCGCACGATCCTTGGTTTGCTGCGAATCCTGCATGGCCCGTCGTCCCCGCTCCGAGAGATTCCAAAATCATAACCGGATCGCCGGAGAGATGTAAGAGAGCGGTCCCGAGCGATACATCGCCGATCGTCAACCCGACGAAAATCAGGCGCAAAAAAACAGGTTATGCCCTGCGACATAACCTGCAGCGTTTGTTTGGCATTCACACTACATCAGCGATTCGATCAGGCGATCGACGGTGGCATCAAGCCGATCCCGGATGAACTGTCCTTCATCCTGTTTCAACGCCGAACGAACCGCCGCCACCTTGTCGGCCCGAACATCGGGAACATTCTGCGCGGCACTGAGTAATCGCCCCACTTCCGAAAGTTCGACCTGGTCCCCACGTTCGGGAGACTCACCCGAACGCTGTTTCTCATCCCCCGAGGCCCCCGCCACCATGGGTGGACGTCGAAGAGAATCCGTCTTGAGATACGGCCCTACATTGACGATTTCGTTCATCCCAAATCCCCTATGAATTCACGTTCCCAAAATGAATATACGCGTCGCCGTTCCACGCTTTTCCCCGCTCAAAACTTGGCCGGAAACCCCGCCCTCAAGACGGAATCCCGTCCAGTCGGCTCACGCATTCATCCATGAATCACCGTGAGAATATCAAAGGTAGGCTCGTTGTGAGCTTGCTCCCGCACCGATCCTTCGGTGGGGTATAATTCGCCATTATCTGTATCGGCTTGAACGCAGGAACGACTTAAATAAAACGCGGTCCAGCCCCCTGTTCTCTCGAAAATCACGTTATCGGCCCTGATTGTTCCACAGGCGTCCAATAACCATTTTCCCACCCACCCCTGGTCAAAAATTCTTCCCCAAAAGCATCGCCGAAAGCATCTTGTTGGCCACCTGCTGGTTGACAAAAACCAGAGGCGTTAACGATTGAAGATCCGTGTTCGGAGCACGAAGGTATTCCACCAACGCCAACCGCCACAAACTATCGTACTCCCGAATCTTGTCCTGAAAATTGGACATCTCCATGACCTCATCAGCTACACCGGCAGCCATCTGGGCAGACTTCAAAAAAGGATATACCCAGTCGTTCGAAAAAGTCGTCACGAATCCACCTGCCTCACCGAACAGCAGCGCTCGTTTAACGACATGACTTTCCATATCCAGCGAAAGACCCGCCGGCCGCCAAACCGGCTCAAGAAACTCGATACACTCCCGCCATCGTTCAGGGACCATATTCTGGCGAACCAATCGTTCACTCAATCCCATGATTTCCTCATGCACCCGACGGGACGTACGGGCGCAGACCCCCAACCCCAGCAATCCGTTCGATTCCACCCGATACCCGTATCCCTGTCCCTCATCCAAACCCATGATGAGATCCATCTGCGTCACCGGATCATTCGACGGAATCGAACCCCAGAATTCCACCTGCCACAACCCGGCCCTTGAAATGGGCCGTGATATCAACCCCGATTTTTCCAGCTCCAGACGCCCCGCCGACGAACCCACCAACATCAGGCGCCCTCGGCAGGTGGTAGAATCCTGAAACTGACAACAGACATGTTCTTCCTTGGGGGACAGGTGCGCCACCGTAGTTTTGCGGTAGTGACCCAACTCATCAAGGCACAACAAGGCTTCCAGTGCCCGAGCCAATCGCGACACCTCCATCAGATATAAATCTGATGAAAGTTCGGCAGAAGTTTGACGGTTCAAATCCGACGTGAAAAAACGAAACCGATCTATCCGTCGGGCTCCGATGTCCGACAGTTGGACTCCCACCTGCCGAAGTAAGTCGATGGACAGAGGACCTATCCACGCCCACGGAGATTCGTTCGATTGATGCTCATTTTCGGCGCACAACAGAATGTCACGGCCGCTCTGCACCAGCAAACGAGCGGCCAAGGCACCCGCCACTCCACCCCCCATCACCAACACGTCGTGTACTTCCTGTGATTGCTCCATCTCAATCACTCATTTCATCGGATCGCCAGTGAGATACTCGAACATCAGTGCTCGACCCTAACTTATTCATCAGGGCCTTGTAATCTCATGAACGGTAGTCGCCCTCGATGTCGGCGGAGCGTGAGGCGACACATTACAACCGCTGTCTCCTGAATGTTATTACTTTTCTATTGAGAGACAGCCCATGGATAGGAATGCCATAATAGCACAAATGGGCTAGGGCAACCACAAAAAGCATGGCACCGCGACTACTCGTGATTCACGGCGAGGCATTCATCCGGTTTTCCATCCATGTGATGGACCATTGAGTAGTCAATAACAACATTCGGTACCGACGCAGGGTCACAGCATGTCGTACCCGTACAGAATTGCGCACCGCGCGGCAGAAAAAGATCGGGGCCGCCCCTGATAGAGCAGCCCCAATTCATTCGCATCCATTTTCGGTGGGCTGTACCCACCTGACAAAACTACGAAATCCCCAAAAGACTCTCCACCGAAATGTCTTCATCAATCTCTGGCCAATGAATACCAACGCCTCCACCGATCAAACGCCATTTTTTCCTCTGGCGGGCACTGGCCTGGAGTAAACGTGGAAACCACTCCAGCGGAACGGAAAGCTCCCGTCCATCTGTCAACACCACGTGAAGCGAATCTTTCCCGAACGACACATCGGTTGCCAGCGACTCCACCTTCGGCTTAGTCAAAGTGCTCATTCCATTTCTCCTCAATTAAAGCTTGGTGTCGTTCGATCAGCTTCCGTATTCCTCGAATTTCATGTTGCCTGAATCCTCGGGATCTCGCCAAAGCCAAAGGATCCAGCCAAAATTTGGCATACCGATCATCCTTTTCAACATGAACGTGAATCGGTTCGCCCCGGTCCAGGCTGAAAAAGAAAAAACGATAACCCTTGATTCGCAAAATCGTCGGCATATTAACTCATAATCATTATATAACGGTCACATGATTGTTTTCAATCAAAGCAAATCAGGGCTGGCGAGGGGCATCCCGACGCCTCGGGATCGTGCACGTACGGGATTGCACGCCACACGCAAAAAATTGGGGCCGCCCTTGATAGAGCAGCCCCAATTCAGTCGCATCCATTTCGGTGGGTCCATGACCCACCCTACCTCACTACTACCTCACTACATTGATTATTTCTTTCGATGATCAGACCGCTTTGATTTTGGAACAGGCTCTATGCGAGTAATATGAACCGGATCACAGTACACCCATCTTTCGGAGTCTCCATTCCTATACCCATTTGGATAATAGATAATCACAACGATGCGCTTCGAGACCGCCATCAACTCCGGATGCATCACATCATAAGATGCACCATCAGACACATAGACGCGAAACGGTTCGAACGGTTCACGACGAATCAGTTCTAAAATTTGTTCCGCTACCATATAAATAATATATCATACACACAACAAAAAACCAACGCAAAAACAATCGCGCAAAAAAGATTGGGGCCACCCTTGATAGAGCAGCCCCAATTCCTTCGCATTCATTTCGGTGGATCCCATGACCCACCCTACTTCATTACGCCGCAAATTTGACGATCTCAAGTTCGACTGAAATATCCGCGGCGCTCAACAGTTGCTCCACTTTGACCATGATTGAATCTTCAATCAAATACTCACGACAATTGCTACATTGCCATACCGGCAAATCCTTCAGAATCACAATTGAATGGAGATCGACCTTGAAGGGCAAATCGCTCAACAGCGAAGACATCCCCTCACCGCACACATGGCATTTCATGACTTTCTCCTTCTCTTATAATCGTCACTCCATTCGCTCGGAGTAGGGTGATAAACAGTCACGATCCGCACATGATCACTGTTCACATCCGTAGCAAACAAAATATGCATCACCTCGTCATGATGCCTGGACCACACCAGATAACTCGGCAGATACTTATCGTCTGGATAAGACTCGATGATTTCATAAGTACCCACCGACTCGAAAATCTCCGCTCGGGAGATGGATCGGTTTCTCAATCGCATGTGGACGTGATAGGTCCACAAGACACGCCTTTGCTTCACGCACCGACAGATGAATTCCAATGGATTGCCCGGAATTCTGGTCTCGGTCATGAATCAATTGTCCTCCCAACCATCATTATACCATGCCGGTACAAAATGGTATGCTCGCAAAAAAGATTGGGGCTGCCCTTGATAGAGCAGCCCCAATTCATTCGCATTCATTTCAAGTGGGCAGTGCCCACCCGACAAAACTACAAAACTAACCGACTTTGCGTTCGTCAAAAGGTAACACGCGAGTAATGTGGACCGGATCGCAATACGCTATACGTTCAGGCACTTCCCCACCATTGGGCAAAGCGATCATCACTTTGGTTCGCGTTACCAGCATCATCTCTGGATGACGCACCTCATACACCTCACCATCGGAAATATAAACCCGCAGTGATTGAAACGGCCGCTGCCGCTGCAATTCCAATAATTCATTAGCAACCATACCTGTATTATACGATGCAGAAGGATCAAAATCAATTCACAAACGCCTCGGAAACTCCATCCTCATCCCCGACGCGAACCAACAATAAACAATTCAGAACCGGGGCAAGGTCACGGCATGCCGTGACCGTACGGGATGGCGCACCACGCGCAAAAAAAGATTGGGGCTGCCCTTGATAGAGCAACCCCAATTCATTCGCATTCATTTCAAGTGGGCAAGCCCCCACCCGACAAAACTACGAATTGCTCTTGCGTCGTGATCCGTTGCGAATCGATTTCAAACTCGTCACCAATAGAAGATCAATGGTCTCAATCGTATCATCCGAATCGACGACGAAAATCGTTCGCCCCCCGGGCGACATCGCCAGAAACTCCGGGTGTCGAACATCCACATAGCGCCCATCTGCCAAAAAAACACGAAAAGGTACAAACGGCCGAGCATGATAATTCTTCTTGAGTTGTTCGATAGTCATTCCAGAACAAGCCTCCCAGACCAATTATAGTATATGACCATGAGAGAATCAAAACAAAAATCGGGGGCCGGAGCAGGAAGGCACCACATCCCGTGCCAGTATAGGATCGTGCCCGCGCAAAAAAGATTGGGGCTACCCTGGATCGAGCAGCCCCAATTCATTCGCATTCATTTCGGGTGGGTCCATGACGCACTACGCTACTGTCCCCCAAAATAACCAACATGAATGGATCCATCGAGATTACCATTGTCCCCGAAGGGGACCAACATGAATAGCCGCAGGCGCCAGCCTGCGGAATTGGAACCCATCCACAAAACAACCCCAACGGGGTTGAATGACGAAACGGATGAT
>CAIVHJ010000094.1 GCA_903905665.1 uncultured Phycisphaerales bacterium | reverse complement strand
TGGAGGGCTCAATGGCTTACCGGCATGGGTCAGAACGCTGTCACGAGTCCGACGCTGGGTAGGGGCAAAATTGGTCCTCTATCACGTCCGACTACAATTGCGAAAGGCTGTGAGTTAAATCAATGACGAGAAATCTTGCTCAGCGCCGGGCACTGCGAGTTTGTGCTCAGGACTCAGTGCTTCTTCTGCTTCCGAGGAGGTGGGCGACGGATAGTACTGATTCAGATAATGATTGAGTTGGTCGCCCGAGCAGTAACAAGGGTACACGTATCGGCGTTTGGAGAGTTGTGCGATTTCTTCCAGAATCTTCCCGTCGAGCGAGAGCGACGCCAGAGCCACAATGAGATGGGACCCCCAGCAGCGCAAGGGCAAGGCATGAAGATGATGCGCCTGAATCGCCGTCAGTTGTCGCAGGGCCCAGGGATCCACGCCGAATTGACTGAGATCGACATGTCGCTGACTGATGACCAGTTGTCGGGCCCACGCCTCGCACACCTGCTCCGAAGCGGCCAATTTCCACGTTACGGCGATTTCACCGAATTGGAAATGGGTCCGCTTTTGCTCCAGTAAAATTCGACAGACATCCACCTGAGTCAACAAACCCATATCTCGAAGAATATCTCCGATCTTGTTGGAGTGGGTTGGTAACATCGAAAAGGTAACCTGCTTTCCATACATCAGAGGACACGAACCCGTTCAGGACTCCTCCGACGCGAGGGGATCGGTTCCAAGTTCGCCGGGGTCATCCCAACCTTTGCGGGCGATGTGCAATCCCTGCACGCATTCCTCGAAATGGTCGCTGAGATTCAGAAAAACCGCCGGTGGAGGTTCATCGTCGGGTTCCGCCAATTCGGACACGATCCCGTAGGACAATTTTCCCTGTTCACAATAGTCGATGAACAGGTCCCTGATGTTTTTCAAGTGGACGCGCTGGAGTTGTTCGGGATACAAGCCGGTCCAGTAGAGCGTGTAATCCCCCACGTGGCGATGGATGAGCATCTGGCGGCGTGATTCGGACAAATCGGGTCCATAATACGCTCTCGTGATCATGTCCGCCACTTCGGTCAAGGGTTCACCGTTGACGCTTTTGAGAGCATAAATGTCCCGAATATGGACGAAATCCAGGAGCAGATTGGCCAGATAATCCACGAGATCTGGGGCGCACACCCCCATCTGCGAATAGAAGGAATTCTCAATCGTGGCGGAAAAAAACCGCCGCAACGGGTGATCCAGCGTGATATTGTGTCTCCAGAGGCGCATGGCATTATCAAGATCGGCTAACCGCGCATGTCGTATTCGATAACACCGGATCAAACCCCGTTTGAACGCCTCAGAGAGTGGTCGAGGGTCCGAAAAAACATAGTCCTGCGCTGGAATTTAGTCGTTTGAAGGCTCAGGAATTTTCAGCCCGTTCGTTTTCCCGCTCGAACGATCCGCACCACCATCCAAACGATCGTGAGACCCAGAAGCGCATTGAACAACCAAATGGTGACGGGCAGGGCAGCGGTAGCGGCGGAAACGGGCCGGGTTGCATCCGCCAGTTGCGAGGCGCTGCGTTGCAAGTGAGCCAAAGCGGCGTTCAGGTCCTGCATCTGCACCGATTCGACTTTTTGACGAACGTCCTCCATCGTTTGATTGAGGGCTTCGCCGGATTTCCTGAGGGATTCGGAGGTCTGCCGAATCACATTCAAGGTGTCATTGACCTCGGAGGTGTGAATGGAATCCATTTGACGATTCAAGGTGTCCAGCGCGGTGGACAATCGATCGGCGGCGGTTTGGATCCGATCCAGTGTTTCCCCTGCATGATCCATCGGAACTTCATCCACCTGTCGGCGCAACGATTGAAGGACCGCCTCCAGCTCCGTCAGTACCGAGTTGAATCGCTCGATATCGACCTTGTTGATCTGATCGCGGGCGGCCTGACCCGCCTGATTGATCCCTTCGGTACCTGCCACGTTTTGTGGAAATTGTTCGACTCTTTGCGCCAACTGATGGATCGGTCCTTGGGTTTCACCTTCCCTAGGGGGCGTGGTGCAACCGCACATCAACAACATGGAAAGACCCATCAGGACGATTTTGCGATTGGATCCCTCGGCACCCAAAGCAGGAAACCGACGAATTCTCCGGCATCCTCGCCCCGGAATCCGGCGGTCCTTTTTTTCACGAAACTCCCGAAATTCCATGATCATATCCGCCATGACGCATTTCCTCGCCAGTCAGATTTTTTGCACCCAACTCCCGACCCATCAGACACGTCTATACTATAATCCGCTGATTTGACAGTGCACAGAGACGAAACGAGGTGAATTATGGCACGACCTGTCGTACTCAAAGACGCAATTTACAACGCCGCGCTGAAACTGTTTGGTGAAAAGGGACTTGCGGAGACATCCATTCGCGACATCGCCCGGCAGGCCAGCGTCAGCGAGGGAAGTATGTACCGCCATTGGCCGTCCAAACTGGCGCTGGGTTGGGATATTTACAAGACCAATCTCGAACAACTCGCCGATTTGATTCAATTGCGGCTTCGCGATGCCCACACGCCTTCGCAACAAGTCCGCGCCGTCGTGGCGACGTTTTATGAGTTGTTCGACGACGACCCTAGCCTGTTCCGATTCCTGTTGTTGAATCAGCACGAACTCTGGCCGCGCCTTGATGAAACCCGTGATAATCCGGTCCATCTTTGGGAACAGTTGGTGCGACAATGGTGGACCGAGGGAAACCATCATGCCGTTTCCCTGGTGCTGATGACTTCGATCACGCTGGGAATGATTCTCCAACCGGCGGTTTCATGCATTTACGGCACGATTACCGTTCCCATGGGTCAGTTGGTGGACGACGTAACGGCGGAAGTATGCCAGGTTCTCGGCGTCAGTACCCCGGTAAAGGCACAGCCACTTTTGACCGGGACGTGAACCATCCACATCCCTCATCGAAGCCTTGTTACCGGAAAGGCCACCATGTAGATCGCGGTGTTTGTGGAGAAGTCGGGGTTTCGCCTGAATGGGCAAACGGATCGGATGTATTGGCCAGCCAGTCGTTCCATGCTTTGGCATCAAGGTGGTAGGTCACGCCGGTTAGCCGGATGAGGGATTGTTCGGCTTGGTAGTTGACGGCAAAAGCGGGGTCGCGCAGCGCGGTGATGAGTTGCTCGAGAGATTCGCGTGTCTTGATTCTTCCCAGCAGTTGGGCGGCGGCGATTTTCACGTCCCGATCGGGGTCTTTTTGCAGGAGGCGGCCAGCCGTCTGAGCCACTGCTGTCGCATCGTCGAGCGGAACCGAGTTGTCATGCAATTGGGTCAGTGCTTCGAGACATGCCCGGCGCAGGGATGCTTCGGGGGCGAGAACATCCTGCGAATGCATTTCGTGATTGAGCACGTTGAGCAGAGGTGTGGCGGCTTCGGGGCGACGACTTTGGCTTAATCCTCGCGCGGCGCTGATGCGAACCTGTCGGCTCGGATCACGCTGCACAACCTCGGTCAGCGTTTTCAGGGCGTTATCGGACCCGACGAAGCGACTTTGGGCAACGTACTCGATCGCATGTCGTCGGTCGTCGGGGTATTCACATCGGATCGCATCGTCCAGAACTGCATCCGCCTGCTGCTGCGACCACAAGATGGGGTAATCTTTGAATTTCTTTTTGGCGCCGGAACATCCAGCCGGTGAAAGAATCACAAGAAAAAGAAGTCCCATCCAAACTCTTTGCATCGACGTGAAGTGAAGCCCATTTCGGATTTCGGATTGCGGATTTCGGATTGAAAATTCTGCCGCTGCGGTTGAGGGGGTTGGATCAAGCGGTGGCGGCGATGGTGGTCGGGGTGGTCGGGCCGATCCAGGGTTCGATGCTGGCTCGAATGACGTTTCCGATCGGTTCGCCGAGAAAGCGGTTGCCCAACGAAGAGAAGCGTTGCGGGAAGTCGGTGACATAGCATTGTACTGTACCCCGCCCGCGGGAGGTACACAACAGATTCTGCTGTTGAAGCATTTGCTGTACGGAACCGGCGACCGCCTCACCGGAACTGATCAGCGTGACGTCGGGGCCGAAAAAATTCCTCAGGGCCGGATGAAGAATCGGATAATGTGTGCAGCCCAGCAAAACGACGTCCGGCTGGAGTTGTCGGATCGGCGCCAGATAATCCTCGAGCGTCAGTCGAACAATCACGTCGTCGGTTGAACGACCTTCTTCGACGAGGGGGACAAACAGCGGGCATGATTGCTGGACGACGCGGACATGGGGTTTGAACTGTCGGATGGCGCGTTCGAAGGCGCCGGAGGCGATGGTGGCTTCGGTGCCCAGTACGGCGACTAATTCTTTGCGAGTGGCCAGAGCCGCCCTCAGGGCGCTGGACTGAACGACCCCCACAATGGGTATGCTGAACTCCGATCGGATAGTCGGCAATGCCAATGCACTGACGGTATTACAGGCGGCGATGATGATTTTGGGTTCAAAACGGATCAGAAATTCACAAATTTCGCGTGCGAAACGAGTTACGGTATCGGCGGATTTTCCACCATATGGGACTCTGGCGGTGTCGCCGAAATAAATGAGATTTTCGAGCGGAAGAAGCCTGCGCAAAGCCTGAACAACGGTTAATCCACCCAAGCCGGAATCGAAGACGGCGATGGGGGCCTGCTGGGGAAACGTAGAATAGGCAGACAAACTGGGCCATCCTTGCTGCATAAAGAGTTAGAAAATTCTAATCCTGGCCGTCCCTGGACGATTAACCACGCTATAATAATTATTATCTGCAAAAGTGCATGTTGCAACCTAGTTTTTCTGCGCCTATACTAAAAATAGTGAAAATGTGCCTGTGGTGCATTTCTGCTTGTGCAGGGAGATTATAATTTGGCCATTCCGTTTGATGGAAAATCTATTTTGATCGTGGACGATGATCCGGAGATTCTGGAGGCCATCAAGTTGGCGCTTTCGGAAACTGGCGCGGACATTGCGACGGCAACGGATGGGAATCAGGCGGTCGATCTGGTGGGTGAGAATCCTCCGGATTTGCTGATTCTGGATGCGATGCTTCCCAAGCGAAGCGGATTTTTGGTTCTGGAGAAGATCAAGGGAGGCAAACGCGGGACCAAGCCTTACGTCATCATGATCACCGGCAATCAGGGACAGAGGCACAAGACGTGGGCGGAAAGCCTTGGAGTAGATGACTATCTCAACAAGCCGTTCAGGATGGAGAAACTTATATCCACCACGGAGAAGTTGTTGAGCAGGTAATCCGCCGATGGCGGGTTTCGTTTTTGCAGAGTCGCGTCGTTGTAAAGCAGGACTTTGCAATACCAGTTCGTATCGCCCGGTGAATCGGTCAGACAAGTCGCAGGAACCGGAAAGGGAGTAGAGAATCATGAAGGGTATTTGTTTACAGCCGCATCGTCGGCGCGGAAACGTCATCGTACTGGTGGCGCTGATGGGGACGGTAATCCTGGGGATGGCGGCGTTTGCCGTTGATCTGGGCAGCGTGGTCGCGGCCAAGCGAGAGATTCAGACCTCCGCCGACACCACCGCCATGAGCATGGCGTCGTTTATCGCCAATCAATCCGGTTACGAATCGCGTATGACGATCTGCAACGACGCCGTTGCGTATGCGACCGGTTTCCTGCCCACCAATCTGGTGCTCAACAACACGCCAGTTCCGCAGTTACCCGAGGGGATTCAGACGGGAAAAGTTATCTGGGACTTTGATACGGGGATGTACACGGATTTCATTCCGAATACGAGTTGCAACGGGAGTCCGTATTTCAACGGGGTTCGAGTTCGGACAAACCTGCCCGTCGGTTTGCCGTCGATTTTCGGAACGGTATTGGGCAGCAATAGTTACAATGTCAGTGCGGAAGCGATCGCCATGCTCCCTCCGCGCGATTACGCGATCGCGTACGACAAATCCGGTTCGATGAATGAGGACTCCACGCTCGGGCATCTTCATTTTATGGTTGATTTGCGGCACAATGGGGATCTCACCGCGCAACTCAATCTCAAAAAAGTCTGGCATGCGTTGTCGTTATGTCGTCCGTTTGTGACTCATCCCCCCACCCCGGAAGGCATTTTTAATCCCAATTATCACCCCGATGCCCCCACTGCGTCGGGATCGAAATTCGGGACGTTTATGAATTTGGCGTCCATTTCCAATAACGGTTATGGAACGTCTGATTTCGATATGGCCAATGGAAACGGTTCTTATCGACCGGCCAACGATCCCGGCCTCGTGTATTTGCCTGCTTCGACTTGGGATGATGCAACCCTGATCAAACTGGGGGCTTTGAATTCCACTACGCTCCAGCCGACAGGATTATGGAAACAGCGCGACGGGGTAACCCAGCTCACGAAGGACCAAATACTGGCGGTGGCAAACCGTGGGAGTCCCCCCCCTAACCCCCTCAACAACTGGTCAAGGCGAGTAGGTGTGGCTCTCGGCTTATATCATTGGACACCCGTGCCTGGGTCAGATAAGACAATCGGAGATTTTGGAAGTGGATCATCATGGGGTGAGCTTTCTATGCCGACCTATGCTAGTGGCGAGAGCAAAAAGGAAGTTCCCTACTCCTCGGACTATACTTTCAAGTGGTCCCAGTGGTTTTCATATCAGGGCAGCAGCAGCAGTAATTATGTTGGCGGGGCTTATGATGATTTTTGCAATTATTTTGGTTCCAAGACTCTCGTTAACTATATCTTGACGGATCTCTCCGGAGTGAGCGCGACTCCTCAATTGTATGCCGTTCCGGGTCAGCCGGATCGCGCGGTGAAGGATGCGATCGAGGGATTTTTTACGGAGCTTCGCGCGATCAACAACAACGATTACGTGAGCCTGACCATGTTTTCGATTTTGTCCGGTAGCCACTACTGGGCGGAGCACGCGATGGATCTGCGCAGCAAGATTTATTATCAGGAGGGCGCCAATGAGATCATGGATAAACTGAACATGTACCAGCCCGAGGCTTATACCGCCACCGGCAACGCCATTCAGAATTCCAGGGAGTATCTTCTGAACAACACCCATTCCCTCGATGAGACTAACGGTGAAAACCCGCGTTCCAATGCGGAAAAGATTATCGTGCTGCTGACGGACGGGAACGCGAATTGTCTGGCCTCTGGAGATTGCAGCGATTCTTACGTGTCCTCGGCGTTCACTTATGCCGTGCAGCAGGCGGACATCGCCAAACAGAATAAAATTACGATCCACTCGTTCACAATCGGCGCCCGCGGGAATTGGGATCTGGACTGCACGCAGGACTCCGACAGCGCTCGCCTCCATACATATTATTCAGGGGTCTCTGACGGTCACGGAGCTGGGTGCGGGGTGGGGCAAGCCGTGGCGTATATCACCGGTGGAACTGCCACGCGGATCGTGGGTAACTTTGCGACGATTAGGTCCCAGATTCTAACCGTGTTGACGGCGGAGGTGGCGCCGCTGAGGGGTGTGCCTCAACTGATCAGCATTTCTCCCGTATCCAGGTGATACGAATTTTGATGAATTGGTATCGTAGCGACGCGCAGACTAAAGCCTGCGGCTCGTTAACTAATAACGGAACGATAACGGGGACAGGAGTCGAAAAACATAGGACTCCTGTCCCCTTTTGTCTCTTGACCCTCCCCTAACCCCTCCCTAAGAGGGAGGGGGGGCATTGGGATAGGTCCTTAAGAGGATTGAATAGCGTTGATGACGTAGCGATATTTGCCGGAGGGGTGCGGTGGGAGTTCGTCGAAGTATTCCATGAGGACCTGAGTCGCGGGTCCGAGGCGGGCTTGGATGCGTTGGCGGATCACGGCTTCACCCGTCGAAACGACATAACGCGAATCAGTAACCAGTGCCACCCGGACGCGACTGCGCGTTTCCTGAACCACACGGTAATGCGCCAGTCCCTCCACTTCCTTAAGATCGCGGCTGATGCTCACGCCGGTGATCAGCGTTCCGTCGTGTGTTTCGAGAAACTCGAACGTCCGTCCGGTCGGGCGATGGATCATCGGAAGCGTCAATCCACAGCCGCACAATCCTTCCTTCATCGCAGCGATGTCACCGGTGTCGTAACGGATGAACGGCATGGCGTAGGCTTCGAGATTGGTGATGACGACACGGCCGGGTTGATCCGGCGGGGCGGGTTGGTCGTGTTCGTCGAGGATTTCGAGCACGATATTTTCGGCGGAGAGATGATACGATTCTTCGGGGCATTCATGCGCGACCAGCCCTCCTTCGCGGCAACCATATTCTTCGGCGACCGAGCACTCCAGCGCGGCAATGATTTCGGACCGCCAGTGGGGGAGTAATTGCTCGCCGGTGGCAAACGCCACGCGGCGGATCGTTCCTTTGAGTTCGGGGCGATGTTCCCGGACGAACCGGGCGAACCGCCAAAGCGTACCGGCGTAGGAATACAGCCACAGAGGCTGGGTGCGGAAGATGACGTCGGCGTAGCGATGGAGTTGGGAATCGCTGAGTTGAAAAGCGTCCAACAAACGTTCGTTGATCAACCAGTCGCGGATCGCCTTGAGACGATCGTGATGATCCAGTTCGATTCGGGAGCCCCACAGATAAACAGCCGGATCGCCCGGCGCCAGACCGAACCAGCGATGGGCCCGGAGTCGGGCGGCGATGTCCGAACGTTCTCGCCGCCGATCGACGTAAAAAATCAACGGTGAACCGCTCGAACCCGACGTACAGGACTGGATGATTTTTCCACGGTGGTTTTGTGCCAACAATCGCTCGCGATGGGTACGGATCTCGTCCTTCGTCAGGATGGGCAGGCGGCGCAAGTCGTGGATGTGGTTCACTTGTGTCGGATCGATTCCGGCATCGCGCCATTGTTCGTGATAAAACGGGCAATGTTCGTCGGCGTGACGAATCAGGCGGCGCAGTTTGGCGTTTTGAAGATCAATCGTCTGGTCGGGGTCAAGGAACTGGGACTGTTCGAGTTGTTTCCAGTAGGGGATGGAATCGCGTCCGCACAGGGCTTCCTGAGCCGGATAAAAAACATGACGGGCGAGGAAACCGGGGATCACGATATCACCTCCCGTGCGTCACACGTGCGACGATAGACTTCGTCCAGGCGCTCGCTGGTTTGGCGAAGATGAAACAGGGTGCGAATGCGTGCGCGTGCGGCGCGGCCGAGTTGCTTTTGCAGCGCAGGTTTCAAGATAAGCGTTTTCATCGCCTGACACAGTTGCGGGGGATTTCGGGGTTCAATAAGAATTCCGTCGGTTGCGTTTCGGATGACTTCGGGAACGGCGCCGACGCGGGTGGCGACGACGGGCAGACCGCACGCCATTGCTTCCAGCAATGAAAGAGGCATCGCTTCGGAATGACTGGGGAGGACAAAAAACGTGGCTTCTTCCAATTCGCGCCGCACGGCGGAGGGCGTGAGCGTTCCTCGCCAGATCACGCGATCGTGAATTCGAAGGTCTCGGCATTTCGCGCGCAATTCCGACAGTCGATCCACGGGGTCCGGACCGATCACACGGAGTTGAACATGCCGGCGGATGTTGGACGGCAGCCATGCGACGGCTTCCAGAAGATCGTCGATTCCCTTTTCGCGTTTGAGGGTTCCGATGAAAACAAGGCGGTAAGGATATCGTGTGCGGAGGATGTTCCGACGTGGCAAAGAAACACCGTTGGGAACGACCGTCGGGTGGAGGCGAGGTTCGAATTCATTGAGTTGTCGCGCCCATCCGTCGCTCAGCGCGACGACCGCGTCGGCCCTCAAGAGGGTGCGCCGGACCAGCCAACGACAAAAACCCGTCGTTCGACCGAGAAAGTCACGAAACCGACCCCCATGGATGTGCAACAGAACCGGCACGCGATACAACCGCGCGATCCACATGTCCACCATCGAGCGGTAAAACGTCGGACCGCTGCACGTGTGAATGTGAACCAGATTGGGACGATGCCGGTTCAGCAAGCCGATCAGTTCACCGAGCATTTGCAGGTGTGTTCGGAGGGCGGTGATGAGGGTGCGATGAGGCGGTGTGCGTTTGCTGTTGTCCAGCGCAAAGAAATGATAGCGATTTTTCAGCGGGCCAGACAATTGGGCGCGCATGACCGATGCCATTCCCCCCGTTGAGCAGGCGGGCCCGATCACGACCACAGTAGGTTGTTCCGTCGAATCGCTCATTCATAAGCTCCACCGCAACACACGGAGCGATGATTGTTCCGGGTCTGCGGCTCGACCACCGATCGAAATACTCGCTCGTAATCGTCCACCATTCGTTCGAGGCTGTATTGCTGAAGAATGATTTGTCGCCCCTGGACCCCGAGCGATTGTCGCCGAGGTTCATCGTTCGCCAATTCGAGAAGTCGCTGAAGAAGATCCTCGGTCGATTGGGGATTCACGAGAATCGGCAGACCACAGTCTTCGTTGAGTTCGCATGAACCGGCGGACCGGGCCGCTAAAACCGGAATGCCGCAGGCCATGGCTTCCATCACCGCCAAAGGGGAACCTTCATGGGTGCTGGGCTGAACATAAATATCCATCGCGGCCAGATAATCCGGTACCCGCGTTTGATATCCACAGAACCGAACCTGGTTTTGAATTCCCAATTCGCGGGCCTGCGATTCCAGCTCGCACCGAGTCTCGCCGTCACCGATCAACAGCAACACACTTTCAGGATGATGCCGAACAAAACCGGAAAACGCCGAGACGAGCAGGCGATGGTTTTTGATCCGGTACAACGAGCCGACGGAGCCGATGACGAAAGTGGAACCGGAGATATCCAATCGAAGTTTGGCATCGGTTTTGTCGGACGGCGGCTGGTTTTGGACGGTATCGATTCCGTTGGGAATGACCGCGACATGACGACCCGGAATCCCCCATTTTCGCGTCAGACAACCCGCCACAAAATGGCTGACCGCCACAAAACGATCGGTTGCATATCGAAGACCCACTGCCGTCAATCGGCGGCGAATTCGTTGCGACTCAAAAGTTCCGGGACCATGAAATGCCTGAACCAGTCGAACGGAGCGACGACACGTCATCTTCGCCGCGGCACAGTCCAACCACGTCGAAAAGTTCGTTCCATGAATCAAATCCACTTGTGCGTGTCGGAGCAACTTCGCCAGATAGACGGGACCGGATGGAAAACGAAGGACGCGATCCGGTGCCGAAAACGGAACGCTCAACCGGGAAACCAGGCTCGAATCCACATCGGCCGTCAGACTCACCACCCGCTGATCGAAACCCCGCCTTGCCAAACAGGAAGACAATCGGACGACATCTATCTCGGCGCCTCTGATCAAAAAATCAGGCAAAACATGAAGAATGCGAATCTGCCGATCCATGGCCACGCACCACTCCTGAACCCCGTACTTCCCAACCCCTGAACTCTTAAACTTCTGAACTCTTCCTCACGCGGGTTGAATCCCGATAGGCTGGAGGGCGGGGACGACATCCGAACCGGATTGCATCTGCATCTCCGCCGCATAAACTCGCGATCGCAGACCTTGTGCTACATTGTGGACGCAGCAACTCGTGGCCAGCAAGAGCCACACTTCCTCGGTCCACAACCGAGTATGGAAAAGTGAACACACCAGAAATCCTGAAATGGCCAGTTCGTTGGCCGTGGCGATCAGCAAAATTTTTCGAAGTTCCCGCGAGAGCGATTCGTCTCGATTCTGAAAGAAAACCCAGTATTTTCCGATCTGCCTGGCGTCCTCATAATGCCAAAACGTGGCACAGATAACCGACAGGAACAGGAACAACCCCGGATAACCGAGTTCGGCCAGACATTCAAAGTACGTGCTGTGAGCGGATCGACCCTGCGCGGGGTAGGACACGTACTCCTGAATTCTGAGGGGGAAATTACCGAGACCCACCCCGAAGGGATATTGCTGAGCCATGATCATGGCGGCATGCCAGGAATCAAAACGTCGAGCGATGGAAAGATCGGACTGAGTGTTCTTCATGGAATTCATGCGAGTCCACCAGCCGGAGTCGGTCAGTGACGAGGCTGCGACGATCCCGACGGTAATGGCGATCAGGCTTTTTACACGAAGTCCTCTGGGAAGTCGTACGAGAGCGAAAGCAATCATCGCAATGATCCCGGGCAGGGCGTTTCGCGTGCGAGTCATGATGATGGTGTTGGCAGCAAATCCCCCCGCCAGGAGGGCGATGGCTTTGGCACGCAGGGAATCGCAGCAAAGAAAGAAGTATCCAGCCAGCGCGAGCATGGCGACGAGATGTGTGGCGAGACCCGAAGATTCGGCAAAATCCGGCCCGCCCAGCCCAACGTTGAGCCGCCCGTGATAGGTATCTCCCACCCCCGACCAGGCCTGGTATCCGATGTAGATGGTCCCGATGATCCAGATCCACATGACCCACTGAAGGTGCTGGGTCGTACGCACGATTCGAATCATCAGGAAGACAAAAACAAGGACTTTGAAAAGTTTCTCTAGGAACAATTGAGAACGTTCGGTGAAGAGACTGTCGCCGCCGGAAAGGGACACGAGTGCGCAATACAACAGAAAGACGATCGCAAGCCGGAACATCCACGGAAATTGCGTGGCGGGAGGCTGAATCTTCCGCCAACTGAGTACCATCCCGATGCCGGTCGCCACCGCCACCGTGAACGACGTGCGCAAATGGAGCGATTCCACGTGGCTTCCCCACCATTGGGTCTCGGGATTGAGGTTATAGACCAGAAGGTACAGCAATACGCCGCAGATCGGTCGAAACAACGCCCCGATCACCCCGCCCACGTACACCACCCAAAACAGTAATTCCGTCAACGACACGTTGGTACCTCCTCGTGCGGTTCCGGCACATAGCTCTCAATCCACGAAACAGGAGAACGACCCAGATACCGAATGAGCACTTCATACGCCGATTCCGCGTCGATAGTGTCCATACAATTCGGCGAATGATCGCAGTGCCGTTTGTAGCACGGAGCGCATGTCGCCCCGGATATCAACTTGTACCCGCGTCCATAGACGTCGATTTCCTGTGGACACGTCGGCCCAAACAAAATCACCGTCGGGACCCGCAGGGCAATTGCTACATGCGTCGCCGTCGTGTCACCGGTCAGAACCGCGCTGCAACGATGGACGATCGCGGCAAAATCAAGTTCACTGTTGTCGCAACCCGTGTCGATCACTTCCGGCCCGAGCTGCTGCTTGAGCCGACGGTTGCGATCCGTTTCATCGGGACCTCCCAGCAGCGCCACGCGGCAATCCCCGCGCGCCATCAACTGTCTCGCCAATTCCAAAAATTTCTCCTCACCCCAGGTCTTGTTCGCAAAACCCCCTCCCGACCCGGTATTCAGACCGATGACTTCTTCGCCGTTCTTCAAACTCTCCCGGTCATAAACCGTCCGGGCGTGCTGGTAATTCTGCGGGGTCGGATACAGGCGATAAATCTGGTCGCGATAGGTTAACCCCACGGCATCATAGATCAGCCGCTGGTAACTAAATGAATTCTGCCTGAATTTCAATTCATCGCTCAATCCCAATGCAAAATAGTAATGCGCCTCCGGATTCAGCGGATAAGCCGTTCCACACGGGCTAAGTCCAATTCCCCGCCGCTCCTGCGCGGTCACCTGCATCGCCAATCCCGCCGGCGCCGATTCCTTGTCCAGATTGATCACCAAATCAAAATGTTCCGATCGCAACTGGCACATCGTTTCTGCGTTGAATTCCAGAAGACGATCAATCAACGGATTATTCGCCAACATCCGACATCCGTTGGATTTGCTCACCCATGTGATCTGACTCTGCGGATACGCATCCTTAAGACCCGGAAGCAACGCCTCGGTTCGAATGACATCCCCCAATGCCCCCAGCTTGATCAAAAGAATCCGCCGACCCATGGGTTCGTAATGCGAGCATGAGCACTTGCCGCCTTTGCTGCACGGACGGTCCCCGCGATAATGACGACAATCCAGACGAAGGCTCATCGCCCCGCTGTGCCACTTCAATTCAAATGGTTCATGCTGTGGATTCACTCACCGGCACTCCGCAGTGCATGGTCTGGCGCACACACTTTTCAAACACGTCCGCCATGTCTCTCGCGGTTCGTTCCCAACTGTACTGTCGGACTCGTTCAATGCCGCGCCGAACCAGTTCCTTTCGCAATTTCTCGTCACCCAACAACCGCTTCATTCCTTCGGCGATGCTTTGCGGATCGCCGGGATCGCAGTAAATCGCCGCCTCACCCGCCGTTTCGGGCATACTGCTGACGTTCGATGTCAAAACCGGTGTTTCGCATCGAAACGCATCGAGGATCGGCAATCCGAATCCTTCGTACAAACTGCAGTACGCCAGCCCCACGGCTCCGCTCAGCAGCGGCGCCACATCAGGTTCGGGAACAAATCCAACGATCCGACACCGGTCCTCAATCCTGACTTCCTGCAAAAGTCGCTGCAGGCGTTTCTGTTCGGTGTCCTGTTCCACGCCAACAATTAAGAACATTGCGCTCCGTCGGACATCAATCGGCAATTGACTGAATCCGCGGATCATGCCCTCGGCATTTTTGCGACGGCCCCGACCGGAAAACGCCAACAAATAAGGCTGCTGAATCTTATATCGGGACCAAACCGATCGTAATTCAGCTTCATCTTGAACGGGCCCATAGGCAGAATCCGGCGCCCATGGAATCACATCCACACGATGTGGTTCCACTCCCAGGTCCGATATTAAGTCCTTCTTCGAGTGCTCCGACACCGTGATAATTCGAGACGCATATCGGACGCATCGCCCGACACGTTTGTGAAACATCGTCAATTCGCGGTGGGGAAAATCGGGGTCGTGTACTTTCAATGGAATCAAATCGTGAACCGTCGCCACCATCGGCATCGGCGAAAATCGCGGGCACGAATTGCAGGGGCAATGCAACACATCCGCACCGTCGCTCCACGCTGCTAACGGAAGCCGGATCAGTTCCCACCCATGCCAGCGATCCCCGGGCATCCGCACCACTCGTGGAATGACATTGGCATAGCCTTCGAACGGATTGTTGCTGATCACGCCTTGATGATAAAGGTGAAATGTCCAGTCGGGTTTGAACCGCGCCAGCGAGCGATAAGCATCGAGCAGATTCTTGCCCGTTCCCCGCCGTTGCGGAACAAAAATATCTCGCGCATCCAGTGCTATGCGAAGAGCCATAATCAACTTCCCGCGGCGGTTATGAGTTGCGGCTTCAATGTAATTTGCGGAGACACATGCACGACTCCGGCGCAGGCTGAGCGTTCCGCCACATCGAAAAACTTGATCAAATCAAGATACACCGGCTTGTGGTAGGTGGCTTTGTGCTCGACAAACAACGTCACCCCGTACGCACCCGTCAACAAATTCACGTCGAAGTCAAGTTCCATGGAGATCGGCCCCTGCCATGAATCGTCCAATGGAAGATCGAGATTGTAGTCCGCCACCAGCAGGTCATCCGTGATTCGCTTGAGGGCGAATCCCAGAAAATACCGTGACGGCGTCTCATCAATCTGGAGGTCGAAGGCCAATTTGGCGCGGGTTCCGGCTGCAAATCGGCTGCACTCGCAACCTCGCTCGTCCAGCAGGCGAACCCGTCGAATCTGAATCGTCCCGGATTGCGACGATTCATCGTGTTCGTGGACCAGCGACAAATAATGCTTGATGGTCTCCGGTGTCGAGCCACGCATCAGACACTGCCCGTTCTTGAGCAACATCGTCTCAGGACACAACTCCGACACCGCCTGCAGATTGTGCGATATGAAAATGATGGACCGACCTGAATTCGCAAAAAAACGCATCCGATCAAGACACTTCTGCTGAAACTGGGCATCCCCGACCGCCAACACCTCATCGACGAGCAAAATTTCCGGGTCCATGTGCGCCGCCACCGAAAAACCCAACCGGGCCTGCATTCCCGAACTGTAGCGTTTGACCGGTGTGTCAATGAATTCCTCCACCCCCGCAAATTCGACGATCTCGCCGATCCTGCGATTGATTTCTTTTCGGGTCATCCCCAGAATTGCGCCGTTCAGATAAACGTTTTCGCGACCGGTCAGGTCCTGATGAAATCCCGCCCCCACCTCGATCAGCGCCGTCAGCCGACCGTTGACGGCGATCGAACCCTTGTTGGGAACGAGGATACGACTGAGGAGTTTCAACAAAGTGCTTTTTCCGGCGCCGTTGGGACCGATGACCCCAAGGGCTTCGCCTCGCTGCAATTGGAACGACACGTCCCGCAACGCCCAAAACTGACGTTTCGTGAGTTCATCCGAAACGGGACGGCGAGCCAGCCAACGAATCAGATCAGGAATCGCATCGCGCAGACTGTCGTTGCGTTCACCCCGAGTGAACTTCTTCCACACCTGATGACATTGGACAACGCAATCCGACATAAGAATTCAAATATACTCCGCAAATTTCGGTTCGAGTCGATGAAACAAAACCCACGCTCCCATCAATAACGCCACAGACAGCACCGCGACATATGCAAACGGCAGCGACAACGGCCACTCCCCATAAATCAGACACTGCCGGTAGGCATTGATGATCGGCGTCATCGGATTCAGATTGATCAGGAAATTGCAGAACGGCCGCCAACTCTCCAGCGGATACACCACCGCCGTCACAAACATCCACAAATTGATCAACACGCTGAACAAATAACGCACGTCCCGATAAAACAAATTTCCCATCGCCAGCAAAAACGCCATCCCGACGGTGAACACAATTTGAACCATCAGCACCACCGGCAAAAAAACCAGCGTGGCATGAAATTGAAATGACCAGTCCGTCGTGAAGTGAAAATACCCGATGACCCCGACCAGCAGGACCGACGCGATCCCGAAGTCAAACGCGCTGCTCGCCACGCAGGACAGGGGAAACGCTTCGCGAGGACAATAGGTTTTGGTCACCAGCGACGTGTTGGCCACCAGACTGCTGACCGAACCGGTCAGACTCGACGCAAAGAACGTCCACGGCAGCAACCCGATATAGACGAAGACCGCGTAGGGCATACCCCCCAGATCGATTCGGCCTTCGATCTTGAGCGCCCGGGTGAACACAAACGTGAAAATCAGCATCATCGCCAGCGGCACAAAAACCGCCCACAACACACCCAGCAGCGATTGTTTGTAACGCACGCGAATTTCACGCAGCGTCAAACTGTAGAGCAACTCCCGGTATTCGTATAACTCTCGGAACATACTCCGTCCCAACAAATAACACCTCTTTGATCGCAAGACGAATGGTTCGCAACGCATTCCTGCAGATTGCCCCACGCATGCGCGGGGTCATCATCACCATGAATATGGCGCGATCCTTTGTCGTTAATGATTTTTCGGCGGATAAATGGACGCAGGTAAGTTATTACCGGTCCTGGACGGAAAGGGTCGGTTGCGAATCGGCGAGATCGCGTCCCATAATTTCGGGCGGATCAATACTATCGTTGCCTTCAAGTGTGGCAACAACCAGACGGGAAAGCTGCTCCACTTTTCCTTCCCAGGTTTCACATCGGACGGATTCCTGTCTTCGACGACGATGGAGAAGCGTCCGCTCCTGCAGCGCCGCCATACAGGCCCGCTCGAATTCATCGACAGAGCGTCCGATCCGAACGTAGGGTTGATACGCGCGAACCTCCGGCAAATCGGTCGAGACCACCGGAAGACCGGCGGCGAGATATTCCCGCAGTTTGATCGGGTTGACGTGAATCGTCAGCGGATTGATCACAAACGGAATCAACCCGACGTCAAACGCCTTGCAGTACCCCGGAAGCGATGCAAAAGGTACCTGACCGAGCAGGTGAACATTGGGAAGACTTCGAAAGGCTTCGACAGAAACCTCGGCTTTGCCCAGCAGCACGAACGACCAGTCGGGGTGGCGCCGCGCCAATTCGACGAGCAGCGGCTGATCGAACCAGTCCTGAATCATCCCGAAGTAACCAAAAATCGGAGCCGAAATGTTCTTGACGTTGTCTGGAACGGCGGTGTAATCTTCCGTCGCACTCGCAAAATGATCGTAACTCACCCCGTGAAGAACCAGATGCGTATTCGGATGCAGTACGGCTTTGGAATCCTGCAACGGCCGCGCGGTCGTGATCACGAGGTCGCATTTCCGGATTAGGGTCCGTTCCAATTGGAGAATTGTTTCGCGATCGTACGTGCTGAACGCGCTGAACTCATCGACGCAATAATACAAATCCAGCTCTTCGTCGAATTCGCCCACGAGGTAATCGACGTCCGGTGCGAAACTCCACAACTGCACCGGCTGACGTGGAAAGCGGGCCAGCACCGCGCGAATCTGTCGAACCATGAGACGCCGGTTGATTGCGCGAACCACTCGCGAACCGGGAAACGGTATCACCAGCGGCGTCAGCACGGTCAGGTTTTCACTGACTTGTTCCGGCCCCCGTGTGAATTGTCGAAGTTTGGCGACGATGGATCGAAAGTCCTGACCGGTGACTTGCGGCCGGCGCGAGCCGTGATAATTGACCCACAGCACTCGATTCTGCTGCGAGAGTATCTTCATGATGTGATGCTTGCTCGTCGGATCGAAATTCCAGTTGCTCGCAATCGCGATGATGTTTCGACCGGAAATCACACCAGAACCTCCTCAGGACATCGCGTCTCGATCAACAGCGATTCAAACTGCGGCATCACGACCGAAACGTCGTAATGTTCCCTGACCCAGTCGTGCGCCCCTTGTCCCCATTCACGACAACGTTCCCGATTCCGCAGCAGGTCGTCCAGCGTTTCCACCCATTCTTCCACCGAATCCGCCACTCCATAAGGCGGATTCTGCGTGGAGATCAGTCCCGCCTGCACAACTGAACTCATGACCACCGGCTTTGAAGCTGCCAAAGCCACCAACACTTTGGCCGGAATTCCAATATCCGACCGAAGCGGGGCGACGAATACGCGAATCTGCCGCAGGTACTTCTGCACATCTGCCACCGCACCCGTCACTCGTATCCGCGAATCCTTCGCCAACATTCGAATAAATCGGGGCGGATTCCGACCGACAATCCACCACGTCGCATCAGGATGGTGGCGAAGAAGTTCCGGCCAGACTCGGTCGGCAAACCACAGCACCGCGCGTACGTTCGGCCGATAGTCCATCGTCCCGACAAACCCAAGAATTTTTTCTTCCGGAATTGGTGGACTCTCCGAATCGGAATCGACTTCCACCGGCGTCGGAATGACCACCAGTTTGCGACGCAACCTCGCCTCTGCAATCCGCGAAACCTCTCGCTCATTCACCACCATCACGCGATCATAACGCTCAATCAATTCCCGTTCTCGTCGCGCCAATCGATCCGCTTCCGTTTGAAACACAGCCGACATCGGCCAGCAAGATTCCTTTGCAAAACACGTCCACTTGTGACTGTCAAAATCGCACAAATCGAGAATCTTCCGACCGAACGATCCCGATTCCAGATACTGAGCCATCGCCGACGAAAACGCAAACGCCGCATCGAATCGCACCTCCGCCGACCATCGCTTCACCACGTCATGCATCGCTCGTGTCTCATAAAAACCCTCCGTGATCGTTCCTCCCTGCAAAGCATTCCACCCTCCCCGCACATATCCGTTCATCCGCGAATTCGGAATGATCGCACAACGATGACACCATTGCCGAAGTTGCGCACGATCACGCTCATCCTGCGCGCCTTCGTCAAAACAAGCCAACCACAATCGATGCCGACCGCTCAGGTATTTCACCTGATGATACATGCGGATTCTCTCTCCTTTGTCGGGAGGAATCGGCAACCGGTGATAAAGCATCAGGATATCCATATTTGTGATTCGCCGCTGGGAAGTAAGAAAATACCTCAAAACTCTTTGTGGCACCGACTTCTTTGTGGCACCGACTTCTTTGTGGCACCGGCTTCCAGCCGGTGATGATTTGCTTCTTCATCCCGGGATCGAAGCCGACAACCACCCTCCGAGTGGGCGCGTCAACACCAGCGGCAAACGTTTCCAAACCCATTGGGCGACATGGAACTTGCGGTTGCTCGGCGTCAGATTCGGCATCGCCCCACCCGACGGAACGTAACATTGATAACCCAGCGGCGTCGGTTCAAAACCCTGGTTTTTTTTGAACTGGAACGAACCCGTGTTGTCGATTCGCGTTCGGCCGAAATCAAATCGCCGCAGTCCCATCGAAACGGATTTTTCCATCAGCGAAGCATAAAGATAATTATTCGCCCCCGTCATGCTCGCCCAATGTTCGTCGCAGCCGCTGAAATACGGCAGAATCGCGTCGCGGTGAATGAAACTGACCAGACCGGCGATGGGACGATCTTGATAATCGAGCACCGAGACCAGATGTTGACCCGGTGTTTGTTCGATGAGCGATTGAAAAAATCGGTAGGGCACGTTCGGCGATCCGAGCCGACGCATGCTCCTCGCATAGAGTTCCCACACCGTCTTCAGCAATCCATCGTCAAAATGCACCGTAATTCCAAATTTGTCCCGCGCCCGCCGAATTTCCGCACGCGCTTTTCGCGGAAACGTATCCACCACGTCCCCCGCGCGAACAGGAAGATATTTGATGAACGTGGCATAACGATCCACCGTCGGGAGATCCGACCACATCGGTTTCGATGAACGAATGTCCACATACCGCGCGCCGATTTGCCGGGACAGTCGCTTGATCTCCTGCAACAGATGCGCCAAAACATCTTCATCATCGGACAGGGCCCCACCATAAACCGCATACGGAACGCTGACCAGAATCGTTCCGGCGATCCAACTGTGGACTTCGAACATCGGGAAAATCCCAACGACCTCCTCACCTCGCCTCGCCATCAAATAGCGTGGGCGATGAGAAAATGTCTTCTCCACGGCATCCATCCAGCCCAGTGTGTGATAAATCGTCGCACCAAGCGACCGGCCCAGATAACTTTCCCACTCGGACCGTTCGGTGGTCAAGGAAGTGTTTAACTCTTTGATCTGCAAGGTCATTCTTGTGGTATCGGCAAGGCGATGGCCACACTTAAGGGCCCAAATCGCCCTTTAACGTGCCAATATGATGGGACACAATGGCTTACTTATGATAATAATGATAGTAATCTTTGTAGTACCGGTAGTAACCGTAGTAGCGGCCATAGGTTCCGGTGCGGTGGCAGCGACCTGCTGCTACACAGCCAAGGATATGCACATTATTGGCTTGCAGTGCTCGGAGCGTGGCTTGCGCGACCGGTTCGGGGGTCCGACCCATTCGCACCACAAATAACACTCCGTTGCACCATGAAGCGAGCACGCTTGCGTCAGAAACAGTGCTCGCCGGTGGGGTGTCCACAAACGTATACTGATAGCGGCGACGACATTCGGAAAAAACATTTCCGATTTTCTGCGAACTGAGCAATTCGGCGGCATTGAATCCCTGAGTCGTTCCAGCCGTGATGATATGAAGGTTCGGCAGCGGCGTCGGCCGGATGACATCCGACAACCGGCATTCGTCCCGCAACAAATCTGCCAAACCCGGATATTCGGGAACATTCATCATTTTTGCCAACGAACTACGCCGAAAATCACCGTCAATCATGAGCACTTTGAAATGCCGGATTTCCGACATCACCCAGGACAAGTTCATGGTGGTGACGCTCTTGCCTTCGCGCGGAATACTGCTGGTGATGGCGAGGATCTGGTTTTCACCCGTGCTGTTTTGTGCGGTGATTCGGGCGCGTAAAGCCCTGTATTGTTCGGTAAGTTCGCTGCATTTATCGTGGTAAACGACGATCGATTCGTCGACGATGTATTCGGGATTTGGAAGCAACTCGTTCGGCGTATCCGGTCCGGCGGCAATGGGGGGCACTTCAGATTGAATTTCTTTTGTGGGTTCGATGGACGACAGATGTTCCCGCAAAGCAGGTGGAACATCGACCAGTTCGTTCGGTGGAACCGGGAGCACCTCGTTGGGCTGGCAGCCATTGGTCTGAGATTGCTCCCGAGTCAGTCGTTCTTGTTCCGCTTTTCGGAGTGCATCTGCGATTAAACCCATGGAACCGTTTCCTTCACGTCAACCCACTAGACCTGCTCGTGGGAATCATGGTTTCCAAGCACATGCGTCGTTTGATAAACGATCTTGTGATACAGCGGAGGATCTTCAATGCTCAGATAGGCCATCATGCCCGATCCCATCGCCACCGCTAAAAACAGACATGCCACCGGAACCGCCACCAGCCGCCGGAGCAACAATCGGCGACGATCCGCCGCAAGAATGATCTCGTCGATGCTTTCCAGGATCGGGATTCCAAGTGACACGCTCACCGCATTGGAGGTCTGATACGTATGATCGAAAAACTCTCGCACAAAGACGCTGCAGGCTCCAAACGCCAATCCGACACCCAGCGCCAACAACACGATGGTTCGCGCACTGGGAAGAATCGGTCGCTTCGCGGTTTCCGCCGCACTGACGGTGTTGAATCGAATGCCCTGATCCCTGGCATCGACATTGAGGACGCGCACGATGCTTTGTCGGTTGTCGCGCAACATGCCCAGGTTTTTCTTGGCGGATTCGATGTCCTGAGAGAAGGTGTTATAGAGATTCGTTTTAGCGCGGCCGGATTCTCGCGATACGGTTTTGGAGTCCAGTTCGGATGATTTTTCGGCCAGAGTTCGCTCGGCATCGGTCCGATTGGCGCGGACAATTTCGATTTTGGTTTCGAGGTTCTGCCGACTGGTATTGAGGACTTCGACCTGGGCCGGATTGTCGGTGTATTGCTTGGCACCCTGAGCAAACGAAGCCAGTTTCAATTCCACCTGCTCCAGTTGGTCGAACATCTGTTGCCGCCAGGTTCGCTCCTTGACGACGGCCGGATGGACTTCGGTCATCTGGTTCTCGTACTGATAGCGCATCAGGCGGTTCTCGCTTTCCTGAAGAAGCGTTCGCAACCGCTGACGCTCCGATGCCAGGGAACTTTCCGTATCCTGCGAAGCGGGATCGTGCGTCCTGAGCGAATCCTGAACGAGTTTGGGAACCGGTGTGGCGTTGAGCTGGGATTCCAGGGCGGCCAATTCCCGGTCGTATTCGGTGATTCGAACTTTGAGGTTTTCACACGCATTGGTTAGCGAATTGACTTCCTGTCCGGTGGCGATGTAGGTATAGCGATTGGCGCAAGGAGCTTCGGTTTCAAGTCGTTCCAGATCGCCTTCCTTCTGGTTGATCAGAATCATCTGCTCCTCGACCTGTTCGTCATAGGTTTTGACCGCATCCTGGAGTTTGTTGCGGAACCGTTCCTGTGCGGTTTGCACATAGTTTTCGAGGGTGGCATTGGCCAGAGCGACGATTTCGTTGGGATCGTCGCTGGTGGCGATGATTTTGATTCGATCGAGGCTGTCGTTGGGTTCTCCGACGAGCGAGTAGCTGACTTTCCCGCGAAGTCCTTTTGCGAGACGTTTGGCTTCGGCCAGGCCCGCCGTGGTCAGTTGGCCGTTTTCATCTTTCGGGAGACGTTGCGTGCGGCCCATTTTCTCGGCGACGCGAAGCATGGCCTGCTCGCCGAACATATCAGATTCCATAGTTTGTCGAAGGGCGTTGATCGACATGGGTCCTTCGCGATTGAGCACGTTGGCGATCGGAATGGTGCTGATGCGTTCAAACACGGTTTCCGTGCGATAAACCCGGGGAAGGCTGTGACTTCCGACAAAGACGACGGTGGCGGCCAGGCAAAACGGAATAAAGAACGACCACCGTCGCTGAATCACCACACGGAGGATTTCACGTACGGTTCGTTGCAAATCTTCCTTGGTATGTTCCAAATTGTTGGCCATAGTGATGATCGACTTCCTGTTATGAGGGCGAATGATTCACTTCGCACGTCACGCCCGAATCCGGTTGCTCTCCGTCGAATCAAGGCAGTCGAATCTGGTTGAGCAGATTGACGCCGGTATTCTTATTGTTGTCGTCCTGTCCTTTGTATTCTTCGTTAGCATCCTTGAAGGCCGCCGGTCGGGTATAGGCATCCAAAGCGGGATTGATCGGCTGAAGCACTTCGCGGATGCGATAACCCACCCAGGCCAGCGGAGTAGGCGGAACCCACAAAATATCCCCTTCCTGAAGAATGTAGTTCTGCCTCAAATCGCCGCCCGTCAACATTTTGCTCACGTCAAGGATGAGCGTCTGGTTCTTTTTCGGGTCTTTGGGATCGGGTCGGATCAGGTGGACTTGTTCGAGCCACGCGCCAAACGTGGGAGGATAAGTACTCAACACGTTCAGAATTGTATCGTGGCCGGTGACGGGTACTTTGATGGTGTTGCGTTCTCCGGCTCCGCCACCCTGTCCCCCGACGATTTCCCCGTGGACGGTAAACATCTTGCTGTTGTAGGTATTGACCGAGACATCTACCTTGGGATCGACGTAATAGAGTCGCAGTTCTTGCTGGATTTTTGCGGCGGCTTCGCGGGGAGTCAGGCCCGCCACGCGCACGTTCCCCAGTAAATCGAGATGCACCGTGCCGTCCGCGCGAACCACTACTTCCCGATTCACTTCCGGCGCCTGTAAAGAAATGACGCGGATGTAATCGGTGGGGCCCAGTCGGTATCCGGCATCGACGGCGGTGTGATCCGCTCCGTTGAGAAACGTCAATATCTCCTGCTGAGTCGGAGCACAACCGCTTCCGTACGACAGGGCGACCAGTACCACAAAGACCGGAGTGATGCGCAAGACCTTCATAATCGTATCCTCGTCCTGAGCGAGTCGCGGCGAATACGCTTCCGGCGTCAGGGCCGGCGGCTTCATGCTTTCCGTGTATCGGACGCGAAGGGGGTGGGGATAATTTCAATGTTCCGCGAAGTGCAACAAAAAGCGGTCGGATCGGGGTTTTGGTCCAGGTTCCGATAATGTCGGTGGTCACGAACGAAGATCAACACTCTTATAGCGGCAGAGAGAATGTGGGGATCAGCGATTTATCGGTCCTGCCGGAGAGTCACGACAACGCATCAGAGTCGATCAATACCATCAACGCCTGGAATTCTATCGCTTACCGGCGCGAACGATGGCGTTCATTCCTTCGTCGCTGCGCAGCAAGTTCACATCTCCGAAACCTGCGGTTTGCAGGTCGTCAGTCAGTTCGTCGAGGCTGAAGGTTCCGCCCCCTTCGGTGCCGACCAGCATATTGATGGCAAAGAGTGCTCCCGCCGCCGGCTGGGTGTGGTCGTCGTTCATGACGATATCGCGAATCAAAACCGATCCACCCGGTTGAAGTACGGCATGAATTTTTCGGAACAACTCACGATTCTGCTCACGGGAGTTTTGATGCACGATGGCGCTCAGCCAGATCAAGTCCGCTCCCTTGGGCAGCGGATCGATATAAAAATCTCCCGCCGCCAGTTTAACCCGATCGAGCAATCCGGCATCTTTCAGGCGCCGCTGGGCCTGAGGAATCACATCGGTCAGATCGAACAGCGTGGCTTTGGCCTGGGGATGCGCACGCAGAAAAGCGATCGTCCATGTTCCTGAACCACCCCCCACGTCGAGCAGATGCGAAAACGGCGGGATCGAAACTTCGGCGAGTATTTGATCGGCGACGGGTTCGCAGATGACGTTCATCGCTTCGATGAATGCTTCGAGATCGGCGGCTTCTCCCCGAGCACTGGGTTGACGAGGCACCGGTCGGCCGGTTCGGACGACGGTGGACAACTGGGCCCAGCGACGAAGACAATTGCCCTGGTGCTGCAACATTGGTAACAAACTGGAGGGACCGCTTCCGACCAGCCATGGACGAAGTTCGTCCGGCAGCAAATACTGATCCTGCTGCTTGTGCAGAAGGTCCAGCGCCGCCAGCGCATCCAGCAACACTCCGGTGGCGCGCGGGTCGGTGCGAAGTCGGCCGGCCAGTTGCGCAGTCGTCATTGAGCGATCCGCCAGCACACCAAACACGTTCCAGTCGCAGGCAGCCGCCAAGACACACACCGGTTGATAACTTCTGGCCAGTTCCGAGAGTTTTTCACGATCCCAGAATGTCTTCATGTTGAGAAAACCTCCGTTTGATCCCGCCGGACATACCCTACATCGCACGACCCACAACAGCAAGGCGGACGCCGACGTGGGAATCGAGTGGACGATTGAATTTACGGACCATCCGAACCATCGTAAAATAATCCCATGACCGACGCTCGAACCCGGATCGAAAAACTCCGAAACGAAATCCGCGAGCACGATTACCGGTATTACGTTCTCGCCCAACCCGTCGTTTCTGACGATCAGTACGATCGCTTGCTTCGTCAACTCCGCGAACTGGAGGAGCAGCATCCTGAACTCGTGACCCCGGAATCCCCGACGCAGCGTGTCGGCGGCCAGCCGATCGAAGGCTTTCAACACGTTCGACACGCCGTTCCGATGCGTTCGATCGACAACACCTATAACGAAAACGAACTCCGCGAATTCGACGAACGAATTCGAAAAGCACTGGGACAGGAAAAATACCGCTACGTCGTCGATCCCAAAATTGACGGGGTCGCGGCATCGCTACGGTATGAGGATGGAACACTCGTGCGGGTGGCGTCGCGGGGGGACGGCGAGGTCGGCGACGACATCACCCACACCGCGCGCACGATTCGGGCGATTCCGCTGAAACTGCGTGAGGACGATCTCCCGAAGATTCTGGAAGTTCGTGGCGAGATTTTCTGGCCGCTGAAGGATTTTCGGCGGTACAACGAGAAACTGATGAGCGAAGGCGAACCCACGTTCGCCAATCCGCGAAACGCCGCGGCGGGTACGCTCAAACAACTCGATCCCCAAAGCATCACCGATCGCGGTTTGTCATTCATCGCCCACGGGGTGGGCGAAATCATCGGTCCGACGTTTCCGACTCAATCCGAGTTGTTCCAGAAATTCCGGGACTGGGGCATTCCGATCAGCCCGTTCCTGAACGTCTTCGACGACGTGGACGCCGTGGTACGCTTCATTCACGATTGGGACAAGAAACGACGCGATCTGCCGTATCTCACCGACGGACTGGTGATCAAGATCGATTCGTTCGCCCAGCGCGAACGTCTTGGAGCCACGTCCCGATATCCGCGATGGGCGATTGCGTTCAAATATCCGGCCGAACAGGCTGAAACCGTTTTGAAAGATGTGACGTTCCAGGTCGGCAAACTCGGAACCATCACGCCGGTCGCCGAACTGGAACCGGTGCTGCTCGCGGGAACGACAGTCAAACGGGCCAGCCTGCACAATTTCGATCAAGTGGATCGGCTTGGCGTGAGAATCGGGGACACGGTCGTCATCGAAAAAGCCGGTGAAATCATTCCGCAGGTTGTCTCCGTTGTTGAATTAAAGCGACCCCGCAACGCCAAACCCGTCCGACGCCCCACCCGATGCCCCGACTGCAAAGGGGACGTTCAGCAGGATGAAAACGGCGTCTATATCCGTTGCATCAACCCGTCCTGCCCCGCCCAACTCGTCGAACGCCTTCGCTTCTTCTGTGGTCGCAACCAGATGGATATCGAAGCAGCCGGCAGCGCTGTCGTCGAAGCGCTCACCCAACGCGCCTTGGTGCGGTCTTTCGCCGACCTGTACCGCCTACTCGCCCGCCGCGAGGAGTTAGCCGGTCTCCCGGTCGGCGTAAACGCCCGAACCGGCTCCCCGATCAAGCTAGGTAGCAAGCGCACCGAGAAGCTGCTCGCGGGCATCGAGGCCAGCAAGCAGCGCCCGCTCGCCCGCGTCCTCGCTGCCCTCGGCATCCGCCACGTCGGCGTCACGACCGCCGAACTCCTCGCCGACCACTTCGGCACGATCGACGCCCTCATGACCGCCGATGAAACCACCCTCCAGAAAGTCGAAGGCATCGGTCCCGAGGTTGCCGCCGCCCTCCGCCAGTGGTTCCAGAGCATTACCGGACAAAAGGCCATCGCCGACCTCAAATCCGTCGGCGCAAACATGACCCAACCGCGCGCGCGCACCGCCGGCCCCCTGATGGGTAAGACGATCGTCGTGACTGGATCGTTCGATCGGCTCGGGCGCAACGGCCTTGAAAAACGCATCAAAGACCTAGGGGGAAAAGTTGGGTCATCGGTCTCCGGCAATACGGACTTCGTCGTTTGTGGCGCTTCACCGGGGTCGAAATTGGATAAGGCCCGAAGCTTGGGCATCGAAGTGATCGACGAAAGTGAGTTCGTCCGTCGCTTCGGGTCAAAGTGACTGTATCTATTTTTCACAATTCGCCCCCGCACCAAGTACGACAGCGGTGGGTCTCGAGGGTACCAGCCATGGAGTTGGTCGCGATTGACATTGAAACGGCAAACCATCGGCTATCGAGCATATGCCAACTCGGCGTTGTGACATTCGTGGACGGCCGCGCCCCCGCCCCGTGGGAGACACTCGTGAACCCAGAGGACTACTTCCACCCACTGAACGTATCCATCCATGGGATCAACGAGGACGCGGTGCGCGATGCACCAAAGTTCCCGGACGTATTCACGCGTCTGCACGACATGCTCGCCCAGCGCATCGTGGTCTCCCACACACCATTCGATCGAGTGGCCGTTGGGCGCGCGGCGGAGAAGTACGGATTGCCGCCGGTTGCCTGCAAGTGGCTGGACAGTGCGAAGGTCGCGCGGCGCGCGTGGCGCGAGTTCGCCCACGCTGGCTACGGTCTCGCCAACGTCGCGCAGAAACTCGGAATCACATTCCAGCACCACGTCGCCGTCGAGGATGCACGAGTCGCTGGAGAAATCGTGTTGCGGGCTATTGCCGAGACAGGCACGAGGCTGGAGGATTGGCTGGTCCGAGTGGGGCAGCCGATCTCCCTCGATCGCGGCCGCGCCCAAGCACCCAGAGCGGGCAATCCCGACGGACCGCTGTCCGGCGAAGTGGTCGTCTTCACGGGGGAGCTGAGCATCCCGCGCCCCGAGGCGGAGGCAATCGCCGCCAACGCCGGATGCACCGTCGCCAAGTCCGTGACTAAGGCGACGACGCTGTTGGTGGTTGGGGACCAAGACATCCGCAAACTCGCTGGACACAAGCGAAGCAAGAAGCACCGCAGGGCCGAGGCCTTGGCCGCCGAGGGACAGCGCATCCGTATCCTGGCCGAGCGCGACTTTCGAACCCTCGTGGATATCGAGAACGCGACCTGACCCATCCCTCCACAAGATTTCTCGTCATTGATTTAACTCACAGCCTTTCGCAATTGTAGTCGGACGTGA
>CAIVHJ010000093.1 GCA_903905665.1 uncultured Phycisphaerales bacterium | reverse complement strand
GCGCATGATGGATGATGAAAAAACGACGGTGGCGGAGCTCAAACGACTGATTCGGCAGTTCATTGACGAACGGAACTGGACGCAATTCCACGATCCGAAGAACTTGGCGATGTCGATTGCCATCGAGAATGCGGAGTTGATGGAGCACTTCCAGTGGTTGCGAACGGATCAACTGGACGGGATTCGCTCGCAACCGGATACGATGAGGCAAATCGAAGATGAGGTGGCTGACATTTTGTGCTATTTGCTTTCGTTCGCGTGCGCGATGGATATTGATCTGGCGAGTGTCCTGGCGGCCAAAATGGAACGGAATCGCAAGCGATACCCCGTGGAGAAATTTTTTGGCCGGTACGAACGCAGCGATCGGGAAAGCCATTGAGCAGGGAATCCGATCGTTTTATTGCGGGTTGCACAAATCCTGATCCATCAGCAGGGACGTTTCACAGTTTTCGGAAGAGAGTAGATACTCGCAACCCACAATGATTCCTTCGGGTTGATGAGTCACGTGGCGGATGACGGCGGGGATTCGCAGCGCGGTAAGTTCGTGCCAGAACAAACGAATATAAACCAAAGATTCCACAGTGAAATTCTGATCGGTCATGAATCCGATGCCGCTTTTTGAGGCGTCATAGAGCGCGGCGCTGTATTCTCTGAGACACTTGTTGTGATAGGTGGCCACCAACAGGGGCCAGGAACGATGATAGCGGCGGTCTCGGCGGCGCATGGTGCGGCGGTCGATTTCGGACCTCAACGACGCGAATTGCTGAAAGCGATCAATTTCGTCCAGAAACAGACTCACATAAGGATGCACCGCAAGATGGAACATGAAGTCCCCCTGTATGAGGTACGATACAAACGCGCAGAGTCCAAGCCGAAAAACATTATGGGACGGGAAAAACCAGGTCAGGAGTTTAGGAGTTTGAGAGTTTAGGGGTTTAGGAGTTCAGAAGTTCAGAGTTTTGCGGGGTTTTTTCCAGTTCGATTGGGATACAAAGAATAGATCAAGAACACAAAGCACAGGAGAGTGCAGATACTTCCAAGCCAGTCGCCCCATGCGGCATAGAAGGTCCGATCATTTCGCAATTGGACATCGGCGATGATACTACCGGGTTTGAATAGTGGGACTTGCTGGAGCACTTGGCCCGTGGGGGAGATGACCGAAGTTGAACCACATACGGTACAGCGGAGCAAAAAGCGTCGAGTTTCGACGGCGCGGAAGAGCGCCAACTGCTGGTGTTCGGCAGATGCGGTACTTTGACCGAACCACATGTCGTTGGTCAGATTGACCAGAACATCGGCGCCTGCGAGAGCGGAATCACGGGCCAGTTTGGGCAACAAATCCTCGTAACAGATGAGAACACCCAGTTTCGCCAAGCCGGGAACGGTGAGCGGCTCGGGGGATTGATCGGAATCGAACGCATGGGGGAACGGAGAAAGTTTTCTGAGCGAGGGGAACCATTGTTCGCCGGGGATATATTCGCCGAAGGGAATCAGGGTGCGTTTGTGATAGCGACCGATGATGTTTTCCCCGCGATCGCACAGAAAAGCTGTGTTGTAAAACGGTTCCAATGGAGGACTGAGATGGGTGGAACTGCTTCCGCCGAACAACAACGGCGCCGCCGGATCGGGCCACGGGCGCTCGAAACGAATCGGTTTATCGTTCCCCTGAAGGGGATCACGGAAATTCGTCAGGGCGAGCGGATACATTCCAACGGCAGATTCCGGCCAGACAACGAGATCGACGGGTTCTGAGATTTGCTTCGTCACCGAGCGACAACGATTCAGGCAGGATCCTTTCCGGGTTTCAGGATTGAAATCCGGCTGAATCAACGCCACGCGCATGTGGGGTTGGCCCGCCAGTTCGCTTTCGATGGAATTCACCCGCCATTGCCCCCAGATCAAAACCGCAACAAGAAGTCCCCCCCAGGCGATTAAGCCATGAACGGCGGGTGTGCGTCGAAAAGAAAATGCGGGAAACGAACGAATCACATGGTAGAAAGATGCTGAGACCCCCATCATCACGAAACTCACGCCATAGACGCCGGTGAATTCGGCGATCTGGATGAACGGGATCCACTGCCCCTGTGTGTTGCCGAGTCGCCAGGGAAAGACGTGAATCCACAACCATTCGATTGCCACCCAGACGACGGGAAAAACCAGAATGGAACTGGGTCGTCGGGTTCGAAACCGCGCCGTCAGCGCACCAAACAGTCCGAAGCGCACGCCGACGTAGGCGGAATAAAGCATGAGCAAACCGATGCAGACCCACCAGGGGAACTTGGCGAAACGATGGAGCGTTTCGGCGATCCAGTACGAGAGCACCATCTGGGCGCCAAAGCCGTAGCACCACGCGCGCCGAAACGCCGAACCCGCCATCGGGCGATCCACGACTGCGATGAGCAGGACGACGGCGGGCCAACTCAACCACCAGAGATCGGGAACGATCCAGGGGATTCCAAAGAGGCCGCCGACGCCCAAAGCCGCGAGGCAAGCCGATCCTTTCGGCCATTGGAATTTCTGATGGACGGAGCGGGAGTTGAGGGATTGTTTATTTCGGGTTTTAGGCATGGGAGTTGGAATCGGTCCTGGGTGATGAAGACGAGCAACGAATCGTCAGATGCGGCGTCCGGCGTTTGAGTTCGTCGATCAACCACACGGGATCGACGAACTGTTCCGGGGTGGAGAAATTTTGAGGGCGATACAAGCCTTCGGCGAGGGCATAGGCGACGATCGTGGTTCCCCAGCTGGTGGTGCGTTCCATAGCGGTCAGTCGTGTGGGTTCGTCAAGATGATCGACAAGTTCGATCGTGGCGGTCGATCCGTCGTCGGCGCGGCCGCGCGCAACCAATATAACTTTGTCGCGATCATGGTTTCGATCGAATCGAAGAGCCGGCGAATCCGCGAGTCGCCGTGAAAGTTCGGCATCTGAATCGGCGTCGCCGGAGAAAAATCCCAGAGATCGCAGGACATGAATTCGGTCAAGATGACCGTGGTATCGCAGGGTTTTGTAGGTGCAGTTGCGAATGCCGATGGCGGAGAAGTATTCGAGAATTCGCGGGGACAGGTTGCTGGTAAAGAAAGCTTCGTGATCGGCGTCGAACCGTTCCAGACCGGAAAGCGCCGGTTCAAACACGATGTGGCCATCACGAAGGACAGGACATCGGCCGGAATATTCGCTGATTAGTCCGTTGGGGCTGAATACCAGTTGATACCCCAGCGGATTACGTTGGGAATCGGGTTTGACCGCCGGCAAGCCGCCGCAAAAGCATTCGATATGCACGGCACGGTGATGAACATGGAGGTATTTGATGAAGACATTAGCGATTCCGGGCGCGAGGCCGCATTCGGGGACAACGACGTGACGGTATTTTTCCGCCAGTTGTTTTTGGCGTTCCACCATATCGGGATTGCCCCCCATGTCGCAAAAGGGAACTCCGGATCGGACGGCCAATTGCGCGGCGTTTTCGTTGAGGGCATAGGGCAGCGCGCTGACGATGCAATCGAAACCGCGAATCAAGGGGATGAGAGATTCGATTGACGACGCATCGGACAGGTCGGACGATTTCAGTTGAATTTTTTCTGCGGCGCTGGAAAGGTGCTTTTGCAGGAAATTCAGGACGTTCGATCGAAAAGCGGTATTGTTGGTGCGATGATCTAGCGCCAGAACCTGCTCAGCGTTGCAAAATCGAACGAGGTCGTACACCGCCGCCAAACCCTGACGACCGACGCCCAGAACGACATAACGCTTGCCCATGACGTTCTCCAAATCTCGCACGAGAGAGATTTGCGAATGGTAATCCAACTTCGGCCTCAAAGGAAGTCCCGCCGTTGATGAAAACAAAACCCCCTGCTTTGACACAGGGGGTTTTAATTTCACGAACCACGATCCGGGATTCGCAAGAAAATATCAGTTCCCAGTCGGAGGTTCGACTGGTTTCTTCTCGGACGGTGCGGTCGCGGATTCCGGCGTCGGTTCACCGAGGATATCACCGAAATAGAGCTGAATTCCATTGGGCGAATTACCAAGGGTCACAATGTCGCTGGTCATGTATTTGCGGAAGTTTTCAGGTTGATCCAGTTTCATGAGCGGACTTTCCTTGATTTTATCGATGATCAGGTCGCCGACCGTCATGCCAAACGAGGGGGCCTCATCATCGTCGTCCGAATCGGATTTTCCGCCGCCTTCGGTGGATTTGGATTTGGCTTTTTTATGAAGCGCCAACATGGCGTCGAAACCCCTGATCTGATCCATGTAAAAGACACCCCAGGCTTCTTTGGGGGCGGAGGCGAGTGTTTTTTGAAGTTGGCGGTCGGAAGCCAGACTGTTCCCGGTGGGTTGATCGCCGGATCGAATCAGTTGCTCGACGCCGCGCGTGTTGCCGATGATGAGTTGGCGATCGGTCAAACCGATGGACATCCCTCCGAACATCATGGGCGGCACGTCATAAATCGTCTGGCCCATAAAGTCACGTTTGGTCATCATTTCGCTCATGCCGGTCGCGGTGAATAATTTGGCGGTAACCTCGCGTGCGCGATGGTTAAGCGAGACCAGCAGGGTCAGCTGGTCGGAACCATACGGCGGAGTGAAGGCACAGTAGCCTTTAAGCGGCAGATTGAAGTTGTTGACGATTTCTTCCCAATCCAACGTGATCTCCGTGGCGGTGTCCCCGGTTCCCTGGGGGATGGTGGTCTTGAGGCCGGCCTTCCAGACTTCGGCGCCTTCGGGGTCGAGGCGTTTCTGAATCTGGTAGATTTCATCCATGAGTTTCTCGATGTGGAAATTCATCCAGCCGCACACCATCGTGGATTCGGGATAGGTTTTGTCGGGGGTGAGGGGCTGATTGGTCATCAGCTCGGTGAGCATTTTGACGACGCCGCGTTTTTCGCCGACGACGGGAATCGTGGCGCGCATTTCCATGCCGACGTCCTTGCGGGGCATCCAGGCCACCGTGCCGACAAACGAACGCAAACTGTCGAATCCGAGGGCTTTGATCATATCGGCGCTTTCCTGATCCTCGGCGGACATGAGTTCAAAAATTCGAGGGAGATTGACGACGACATTTAACTGACCCACAGGAGCACAAAAACGTTCCAGCGCCTTGTAATCGTCGCTCTGGGCGAAGTTCTCGGCACCCTTATCCTTCATCCGCAGAATCACGTCCTGAACGATTTTCTTGTCGGAACCGAGAAGGGTCAGATGATCGACCACCGCATAGGTGAGTTCTTCAGGCAACGGAATTTCCTTGAGACCCTCTTCAATCATTTTGGCGGGATCTTCCATGCCCATTAGTCCCCCACGCATTTTAGGGGTGTCATCGTCTTTTGAGGCATCCTGATTTTTTTCGACGGGAGGTTCGACGAGTGAAACCGTCACGATTTTGACGCCCTTGAAATCCTCGTCTTGTTTTTTCCCTCCTCGTTCGACAGCAACGGATGTGATCTTGTCAAAGAGGGTCTTGATCTGAGCATTGTCCGTACCCCAGTCCTCCACAACCACCAGGTGAGGCTTGAATTCCACGTTGGCTTTGTCGGAAGCCGAAGAGGCAGTCGCCTCGGATTTGATTTGCTCGACTTGCAGGATCAGAGCTGCGG
>CAIVHJ010000092.1 GCA_903905665.1 uncultured Phycisphaerales bacterium | reverse complement strand
GTCAGTCTGTTTTTTTATAGTCGTCCTCGAATGTTAAATAACACCTAAAAAGTGCGAAAATTCACCTATTTGAAAGTATCACTGAAATCAGCTTAACTTCAACATGTAAATGAGTTATGTCTCGCTCTGGGCCACAATACCGCACAAGTGCATACTCCCATCGTGCCCACAACGTGCTGGGTACGAACCAATCTCACTGGAAACCATGATTGGAGAACACAGGGATCGCGAAAAGCGATTCGGGGAATTCGCAATGATTCTTTTTCTCGACCCGAACGGTACAATGCCCCTTTTCGTGGAAAAGCAACGCAAGGAGATCCGCTCATGATTCCCGGTTTGAAAGGCCGAAACTTCGTTTCCGTTACGGATTTTTCACGCTCCGAAATCGAGCAGGTCATTCAACTCGCCATTCGTCTCAAAACCGAATTCAAGGCGGGCAAAACCCACTCGTATCTCGCCGGGCAGACCATGGCGATGATTTTTCAGAAACCTTCGCTACGCACTCGTGTTTCGTTCGAGACCGGCATGACGCAACTCGGCGGACACGCCATCTATCTCGCCCCTACCGACATCAGCCTCGGACAACGCGAAACCACTGAAGACATCGCCGTCGTCCTCGGACGAATGACCAATCTGATCATGGCGCGGGTTTTCGGTCACAACATCGTCCAGGACCTCGCGCGTTATGCCGGTGTGCCGGTCATCAACGGACTCTCCGACTTCGAACACCCGTGCCAGATCATCGCCGATCTCCAAACCATTCAGGAACACAAGGGCCGACTGGCGGGCCTCCACGCCATTTACACCGGCGACGGAAACAACGTCGCACATTCGCTGATGTACGGCGCCGCACGAACCGGAATGCACCTCACCGTGGTCACCCCGCCCGGATTTGAACCGACCCCCAAAGTGATCAAAGAATCGCAGGAAATCGCACGCGACACCGGCGCGCGAATCAATGTCTCCAACGATCTGCTCAAATCCGCCCAGGGCGCCGACGTCGTCTATACTGATGTCTGGGCCAGCATGGGACAGGAATCCGAAGCCCAAAGCCGAAAAGCAAAATTCCGCGACTACCAGATCAACGCCAAACTGCTTGCGGTTATGGATTCCCACGCGATCATTTTGCACTGCCTGCCCGCGCATTACGGCGAGGAAATCGACTACGAAACTTCTCGAACGCCTCACTCCGTCATTTTCGATCAGGCGGAAAACAGACTCCACGCGCAAAAGGCAATCATGGTCGCTCTCGCGGCACCGGCGTAATGCTCATTTCGTATGGATGTTCCTCGACGTGAGGAATGGAACAGGGATTCTAATTCTGATCGGCGTGTTCGTGTTTCTTGACCTTCACGTTAACCCCCGGCGCCCGGACGTTCACTTCGTCGTCCGAAACCTGAACCTTCGTCTCCGGAGCCGTCACATCGACTTTCGGTTTGTGTTCTTGGGTGGGCGATGCACACGAACCACACGTCAGTATCCCACAGGTCAAAATGAAACTCAGGATTCTTCTCATGTCCATTATTATAGTTTCGCACTCGCTCGGCGTCGATGGAAACTTCCAACGCGTACCCGCAGTCAATTCGCGTCCCAGACTTACCGCGAGAAACCGCGATCGGACCGCATTGAACGCGTCGCACGGCATGTTATAATGCCGAACTCGTACACGGCCCCATCGTCTAGTGGCCTAGGATATCAGGTTCTCATCCTGGAGACCGGGGTTCGAATCCCCGTGGGGTCAATGGACTTACGTGCACTAACTCGCAACTGTCCGCATCTATTTGTGGACCATCGAAGTTTGTTTTTTCGTTCTTGTATGGTTGCGATTCGTTTCGAGCACTTTCGTGCACTGACTGCGTCGGATTTTGCGCCGCTTTTTTCTCACATCGAATTGCCGCATCAAAGTGTTCGTCGGTCACTTGCAAGTAGTGCTTTATCGCTACCGGTTGGGAGTTTCCCAGCCACGCACAAACGACGTGCAAGGGGAAACTTTCCGCCAGTTCAGTCTCACGGGTCGATCTGAGGTTCTGGAACAGTTTTGCCCATGGCGCAACGCCCGCCCGCTTGATTATTCGCTCCCGCCTGAGTGCGTAGGTTCTGTTTGGCGTCCCTGTACCGTGTGATAACGAATTCCGCCCCTTCTACGGCGTGGTCGAAAGATTCCTGCAAGTGCGGTAGCAACTCAGGGAACAACGGGATGATCCGCTGATCCTTGCCTGCGTGGTGTTCGGTCTTGGGAGAATGGACGGTGATCCTGTTGTTTGCCCAATCAATATCGCCCCAGCGTAACCCAAGCGTTTCCGACGGGGTTCTCAGCCCGCCGTATCGTGCCAATGCGAAAATCAGACGCCATTCAGCATCGGGGCAGGCGTCAAGTACCTTTTGAATATCTCCCCGCGTCACGAATGCCATACGGTCGGGATTCGCGGGTGCAGTCGTTTTGATCCCCTCAAAGGGGTTATCCCGAATGATTCGTCGTCGAACGGCTACCCTGAAATACTGTTTCGCTAAATAGATTTTCATAATTATGGTGCCACCTTCAAGCGGCCCGTTTCCGTCGGGCGGTCCACTGGCGATTCAGCGACACCAGATACTTATGGCATTCACCCAGGAGTTCCTCGATTGATCCACAGCGATGATTGCGAGTG
>CAIVHJ010000091.1 GCA_903905665.1 uncultured Phycisphaerales bacterium | reverse complement strand
GCCTTCGAACCGGACCTTGTCGGTTTTTCAATTTTGACGCCCAGCGTATCGTGGAGTCTTCGCATCGGTCGTCGCGTGAAAGAGGAACTGGGCGCGGTGACGGCTTACGGCAACGTCCACGCGATGATCTGTCCTGAAATCATTCAGGAACCCGGCGTCGATCTTGTCTGTATCGGCGAGGGCGAATATCCCATGCGAGACCTCGCCCAGCGCATCGATGCAAAAGCGTCCTATGATGATTTGCACGGGTTTTGGGTCAAGACGCCCGACGGGATTGTCAAAAATCCGATGCGAGACCCCATCGATCTGGATTCACTTCCGTTCCATGATCGAGCGATGTACGACAAATATGCGTTCTTTCGGTGGAATAAATATCTCAAAGCATGCAACGGCCGAGGGTGCCCGCACCGTTGTTCGTTTTGCAGCAACGAGTGGCTGAGAAATCATTTTGGTTCCGGCAAGTACATTTGCAAATTTTCCCCCGAAAGGGCGGTCCGCGAACTCGAGCATCATCTCTCGCAGCGTCAGGTAACCCATATTTTATTTATCGATGAAGTGTTGTGGGTGAACAATCAGTGGCTTCGGGAATTTTTGCGTTTGTATCAACAGCGGATCGCCAAACCATTCCACGCTTGCTGGCGATGGGGCAAAGGAATCGGGGAAGAAGACGTCCAACTCATGGCAAGAGCGGGGGCACAATCCATCGGCGTCGCGAATGAAACCGGCGACGAAAAACAGCGATTTGAGATCCTGAATAAACACGTGACGGATTCTGAAATTCTGGAAGTGACGGGCTGGTTGAGGAAACACAAGATCGGCTACTGCGGCGTCCAGTTCTTTGGGTTGCCCGGCGACACCGTTGAGCAATTGGTTCAGAGACTTGAATTCTTCAGGAAAATGAAACCGGTTTATCTGTGGACGACTTTTTTTCAGCCGTATCCGGGCATTCGGATGACCCAGATGGAGTCCGTTCGGAAATACCTGCCCAAAGAAAAAGAATTCGGCGTCACGCTTCATCATGATATGTATCTGAACATTCCCGACCAGGAACGGCTGATCAACCTGAAGAAAGTCTATTTTCTGTGCTATCGGTTCCCCTTCCTGACGCCGCTCCTGGTCCGATTGACGCGCCATCGAATCTCGTTCTTATTTGATTTTCTTTTCATGTGTCATTTCGCTTATTACATGTTTACCTTCGAGCATATTACGTTCGCACAGTTCTTCTTCCATCTCAAAAATTTCGGTTTCAACCCGATCCTCCGCAAAAAACAGCCGCTGGCCTCGACTGGCAGACCCTACGTTCCCCCTCCCCGCCACAAATAATACACCGGCCGAGAACCGACCAACCCGCGAAACGTCTGCGCCAGAAACTGCGACGACTGACGGGCAACCCGTTTTTCACCATAACCCGTCGTGGCCTGATACCATTCAAAAACCAGTCGCGTCACAATGACGCGGACACGCGGCCGGCGGCACACCTGATTGACGAAATCCACCCCGAACGGATCCACACCCAGCTCCTTCATCGCCTCCAAATGCTTTCGTCGATTATCCGGCATGGCGCATTCCCCGATCCGCTTCATCCCCGCCTTCTCAAAGACCGGATTCACATTTCCCATCGACGCCAAACATTCCACATAAGGCACGCCGACCATCGGAAGCGTCCGACGCACCAGATCATGCCCCAGTCCGCACCCCCGAATGTCCGGATGAACCACCAACCGCCGCAAAATCCGCATTTCCCGATTCAGCAACGTCGGATTTCGTTTGAACCGCCCCTCCAACGCCTGATTGCGAAGCGCCAGTTCCATCGGTGGATGCGAATACACCACAATCGCCAGTTTGTCTCCGCTGCCCTTTTCCCGCAGCACAAACACACAATCCACAAAACCCAGTTCGTCGGTTTGGCGATAATGCATTGGAGCAAAATCAAGATAGTCCCGTTTGCCCCCCCGTTCGATTACCAGTTTCCGCCGCAAGCTGATCGGCCGACGCCGCACCGTCGCTCGAACCGCCTCCGCACGACCATGGCCGATCAATCGCACGTGACAATCCGGCTGTAGGTCTTCCACGATATCCGTTCCGGCAGTCGCCAGCACAAGAGTCAAACCATATTTGCCCGCGATCTTCCGAAGGTTATAGGCGATTGCTTTGGCTGCCCGGCGGTGCAAAATCGCACCGAATTCATCACACAACAACAATTCCCCGCCGCCAGCCCGTTGATGGCTGTCGATGCAATGGGCCAATTGCGCGCGGAATCGCTCGCCGTCCGAAAGTTCGTCGAAAGTCCTGAGCCACAAGCGAGCTTCCCCCAGCCCACAGACGGTCAATAATTCCATCGTGGAACCGAAATCCCGATCGGCTCCAACGGCGTCGATAATCGATCGATCCGTGCGAAGGCTGGCTTGACCCACCGAATAGGATCGCGGAAATTGATGATGCAGTTGATGCAAAATTGCCGATTTCCCCGAACCTGACGGACCCGTGATCAACGTCACCGTTCCCTTTTCAAGAGATAAAGGCAAATCCGAAACGATCCGAATCGGATCCGGCTGAGGATTCAGGCCAAACTCAAAACAGACCTTGCTCACCCGATCGGTCAGTCGCGGTGTAGCCGGAGTACGAACGATCGACAGTCTCGCTCGAATACGTGGATTGGACGGAACAGATGGATCGGCATTCTTCGGACTGCG
>CAIVHJ010000090.1 GCA_903905665.1 uncultured Phycisphaerales bacterium | reverse complement strand
GGGTATGCGTGGGCGTAATTTGTTGTGCCGTCGAGCGGGTTTGGCTTTCTGGACGCTACAATTCGACTTTTCTTTGCCACGCTCAAAGCAGATCGGAAACGTCCATAAGACACCCATACCGCAACCATCGCAAGAATCACTCATCCCGCCCCCGCCGGACTACACGCTCGATCCACCGGTCGATCCCGGCGAAAAAAACAACGGCCCGCAACGGATCGTCTCGATCGCACCGAGCATCAGTGAAATCTGCGCCGCACTGGGACTCGCGGATCGAATTGTGGGCCGGACTCAGTACTGCACTCACCCTCCCACCATCCAGTCGGCGGCCATTGTGGGCGGCTATGCCGATACGAACTTTGAAAAAATCCTCTCCCTCAAGCCGGATATCGTGCTCATCACCGAAAGCAGCACGAAACTGACGGAGCAACTGCATGGTCTTGGGCTTGCTTATCATGTTGTCCCCGACAACACGCTTGATGACGTATTCACCGCGATGACCCAACTGGGGGAATTGTTCCAGCGGCCCCGTACGGCGGAAGCCCTCATTCGGCGTCTCAAGAATGATCTCGACCGGCTGTCCGCGCAGGCGGGGGATCATCATGACGTTCGCGTGTTGTTCACATTCAACGCCCTGCCGCTGGAACCGGAGTCGATCTACGTCGCCGGCCCGGGCGGGCACCTGGATCAATTGCTCCAACGGGCGGGCTATCACAATGCGACTGAGGGATTCGTGAACAGGCCATGGGCCTTGATCTCCACCGAAACGCTCCTGGAGGTCCAACCGGAAATCATTCTGGAAGTCCGCCCGACTGATCGCGCGGTGGACACGAATCTGATCTATCGGGGGTGGGCCTCGCTCGATGCGATTCCCGCCATCAAGAACCGCCGAATCTGCACGCTTACCGCGACGACGGTCCTCAAACCCGGTCCACGCGTCAACCTAGCCTTGTTCGACATGATTACCGTGCTCGCGGATCACCCCTAATTTATTTATGGGGATCGTCTTTCCGGCAGCAGAGTGGTTGTTGATGACTGTTCACGTTAGAATGCTGTGCAGTTTCGTATAGCACCCGGCATGCTGGATGCTATGTTTGGCTTCTGGTTTTCTGGTAGATGATTTTCCGAGGAGAGATGTCCGAGTGGCTGAAGGAGCACGCTTGGAAAGCGTGTGTACGGGTAAAACTGTACCGTGGGTTCGAATCCCACTCTCTCCGTTGTTTCTATACAACGCATTATGCATTGTGATTCAAGGAGTTACGTGTATGGCTTCGTAGAGGCCCGCCCTCTTTGCCAAATTGTGAATGCGGATGCCAAGTACATAAAAGAAAATCAGTTAGAATCAATTCTCGATTCTTGACTGCCCGTTTGCCCTCAATTTGCCCTCACAGCGGGAGAGGCTGATTCATTTTTTGCATCTGGTTTACCAACATCTACTCCCGCCAGCTGCCACGCTTCAAGGGGTGCAACCTCAAAATGGCGGAACGTCACGATCTCGGATAGATTGTTCCTTCATTTGACGTGGAACTGGCACAAACAGTGATAGCAGGTCATTCACATATTTTGATGCTATTGGATTGAATTTGTTACTTTGACCAACATTCCCGGGCGAATAAGATTCGATATTTCGTCAGGCACATTCAGAGTAGCCTCCATTGTAACCATTCCAGAGAAGCTCTCTACTTCTGGCGATATATTCTTTACATAACCAACAATTCGATCATTGCTATCTGGAATAAGTACAAATATTTCAGAACCATTCTCGAAGAATCGAGACTCTCTTTCGGAGACGGCAAAACGCACCCATGGCTCATCCGAACTGAGCAATCGTAGTATTGGAATTCCCGGCCCCACAATACTGCCGACATCTCGATATCGAATAGCCACCTTGCCAGTAAATGGTGCTCTAATGATTGTTTCTTCAATCTCTTTTTTCAGCAACACGAGTTGAGCTTCGTGTTGAGTAACATTCGCCTTAGACACTTCTATCTGAGCAGCAGTCACTTTCTCGGCTAATATAACCTCATTAATTTCGTTTAAGGAAAAGGCCTCTGGTTTAT